>CANUDF010000034.1 GCA_947857085.1 Candidatus Gastranaerophilales bacterium
CGTATTTGCGCCCATTCTTAAATCCTCCATAATAATTGTGTACCTTTTTATTATACCAATTTTTGTAAATTAGTGCAACAAAATAAAAAACCACTTTTAATAAAGTGGTGTTACGAATTATTTAAGTAGGAAAAAAGGGAAAGGAAAATTATAATTTAAGGCTTGTAGAATTAACAAGTCTTTATTTGTTTTTTAAAGTTTTTATTATTAACTAAACATACTGAATGATTTTTCAACGTTTTTGTCTACTACATTTTTAACGGATTCATATTCAGTTTGTAGAGCATTATGTTCTGTGTCTAACTTTTTCAATTCTAAGTCAATTTTTTGGTCTTTCTTTTCTAAAGCTGATATTTGTTGATTGTATTCAGCTTCAACAAGTGCTATCTGCCGTTCGTCTTCAACTTCTTGGATTGAATCATCATCACTTATAGTTGTTGAAACAAATGCTTTATCTGTTGATGAATAATATTGAAGTAGAAGTTTGCCTTCTTTAATCTGCTGTTCAAACCAGGCATCATCTTTTATTGTGTCATTTTCATTTTGTTCAGTATAGTAACCGGATGTGGACATTTTGTTGAAAATGTTTCTTAAATAATCTATGTAACCTGATTCAACTTCATTAGCTGTTTGCAGCGTTGATCTTGCTCCAGTTTCTTTGCCATTTTCATCACGATTGTAATATACACCGTTACTATAGAATTGTGTTGTAATAGCTACAGCATAGTCATATAACTCTCGCTGTTCAGTTGTTGAACCTTCGTAGTTAATTGCTTTTGTCTGTCCGTCATAAGTATATGTAGGATAACCTCCGTAAAGACTGTCTTTGCCAAAGGATTCATAACCAACTTCAAAAGAAGGTTTACCTGCCTCGTGTTCTTCGTCTTCAAATGTAATACCTACAGAAGCAAAATATTTATCCCACGCTTCATGAATTTTAGCCTTTGCTTCATCATCAGTGTCATTATCAATATCTGCTTGAGTATATCCTAATTCAGCAAGGAATATATTAAAGTCACCGTTACCTGCCTCAAATGCTTTTGCCTGTTTATCAGTAACCAAAATTTTGCCTTTTGCATTAGTTACAATATATTGTCTTCCGCAGGCAACCGTTTCAAATCCTGTCATTAAATTATATGAAATGTCTGAATAGTTAGCAATAGAACCGTTAAAACCTGTCAAAACAGTTAGTTTTGTGGCATCAAGCGCAGCAAGGTATGCAGTATTTAAAGACTCTGTTTCATCTGCAAGACGTTGTTTTGAATAAGAAAGCGCCTGTCCGTTGTTTTCATTATCCGTCAGTCTTGCAGTAATGCTGAGCAAACGTGCTTGTCCTGCTGCCATTCCCATAAGTTTTAACGTTCCTTTCAAAATCGTAACTTTGTATTTATGTTTACGGAGTTTATTTATTAAAACTTTAGGAAAATTCGTTAGAATGTTAACATAATGTTACATAAAAAAAGAGCCGGTCACGGCTCTTTTTTTATTATATAGCTTCTCTGCATTCTTCGCAAATACCGTTTTCATCAAGTTTTCGGTATTTCCAGCAGCGTTCGCATTTTTCGCCCTCTGCTTGTGTCACCCAAACCGTATAATCATCTTCTGTGTATTCATTTAACACATCAGACGGTTTTTCATCTGTTACATAAGCCTGAGAAGTTATGAAAATATTTGCGAGTTCATTTTCATTTGCCTTTAAGACGGTATTATCAGCAGCCTTTATATACACTGCCACTTCTAATGAGCTTCCAACTTTTTTGTCCGCTCTTAGTGGCTCTATTGCACGTGTTACAACTTCTCTTGCTTTTAAGATTTTTGTAAAATCTTCTTCAAGCTGCGGGTTTGTCCATTCAGGCTTAACTTTTGGCCAATCAGAAAGTAATATACTTTCAAGTCCTCCGCGCTGGACTTCCGGAACATTTTGCCAGATATCTTCTGCCTGGTGAGGCATTACCGGAACAAGAATTCTTACAAGCGCTTGAGATATTTCATATAAAACAGTCTGGCAAGCCCGTCTTGAAATTGATTTTTTACCTGCTGTATATAATCTGTCTTTTACAATATCAAGATAAAATGCACTCAAGTCAACTGCCGCAAAGTTTTGCAGACTTTGGAAATACTTATAGAATTCGTAATTTTCAAATGCTTCCGTAACCTGTGCCACAAGCTGGTTTAACTTGTGTAATGCAAATTTATCAAGTGCTTTTAATTCATTATATTGAACATAATCTTTTGCAGGTTCAAAATCAAACAGGTTTCCGAGTAAAAATCTTGAAGTGTTTCTTGTTTTCTTGAAGATTTCAACAAGCTGTTTGATTATGTTGTCGCCGATTTTTGTATCGTTTCTGTAGTCAACCGAGGCCGCCCATAACCTTAAAATATCAGCACCGTAATTTTTTATAATATCATCAGGTCTGATGTAATTTCCTAAAGATTTAGACATTTTTCTTCCGTCTTCGCCAAATACAAAACCGTGTGTAAGAACTGTTTTATACGGCGCTTTACCTTGAGTTGCAATTGACGTCAATAATGAAGACTGGAACCAGCCTCTATGCTGGTCAGAACCCTCAAGGTACATTTCAACAGGGGTATGACCGAGTTGTTCCGAACGTTTTTCAACAACAGCACGCCAGGTTATACCTGAATCAAACCAAACATCCATAATGTCGTTTTCTTTTGTAAAATGTGTTTGACCGCATTTCGGGCATTTAAAACCTTCAGGGAGCAATTCTTCAGCAGAATATTTAACCCACGCGTCTGAACTTTCTTTTTCAAATATTTTTGCAACATTTTCTATTGTTTCATCATTGACTATTACTTCACCGCAGTCTTTGCAATAAAAGACAGGAATAGGAACACCCCATGCTCTCTGGCGGGAAATACACCAGTCGGAACGACCCTCAACCATGTTTGAAATCCTTGCTTCACCGCTTGCCGGAATCCATTTTACGTTTTTAATTGCATCAAGAGTTTCTTTTCTGAATTTGTCTACCTTTACAAACCATTGCGGTGTAGCTCTGTAAATTACCGGATTTTTACATCTCCAGCAGTGCGGATAACTGTGCTGGATATCTTGCTGTGCAAGTAATGCTCCGCAGTTTTGAAGTTTTTCTATTACAATTGAATTTCCTTTGTAATAAGGAATTCCCTCTAAATCTCCGGCTGCACTTGTCCATACGCCTTTTGAATCCAAAGGAGAATAAACTTCAATACCGTATCTGCATCCAACTTCATAGTCTTCAAGACCGTGCCCCGGAGCTGTGTGGACAGAACCTGTACCGGCATCCAGCGTTACGTGTTCGCCGAGGATTACAGGTGATTTTCTGTCGTAAAGCGGATGTTTTGTGTTTAGTAATTCCAATTCCTGACCGGTTACAGACCCAAGCACTTTAATATCTTTCTCTTCCCACGCAACATCAGCAAGGAAGTTTGCCAGTAATCCCTGAGCTGCAACGTAAACACCGCCGTTATATTCAAAGAATGTGTATTCAAATTTCGGGTGCATTGAAATTGCCATGTTTGACGGAATTGTCCATGGTGTTGTTGTCCAAATAACTGCATAGATATCTTTTCCCTCGGCCCCGTTAATAAGTTTGTTAATTTTATTTGTTGATTCTTCGTCAAATTTAAATCTTACATAAATTGAAGTTGATGTATGATCGGCATATTCAACTTCGGCTTCGGCAAGGGCAGTTTCACATGAGGCACACCAGTAAACAGGTTTTAATCCTTTTTCAATGTAACCTTTTTTGTACATTTCACCAAATACTCTTACCTGTTCAGCTTCAAAATCAGGGTCTATGGTTAAATAAGGATGTTCCCAGTCTCCCCATACGCCTAAGCGTTTGAACTCTGATTCCTGACCCTTAAGATTTTTGTGAGCAAATTCTCTGCATTTTTCTCTTAATTCAGCAGGAGTCAAAGCTTCACGACCGCCTTTTATGTTTTTTACAACAGCATTTTCAATAGGAAGCCCGTGTCCATCGTAACCCGGAACATAAGGTGCATAAAATCCTGATTGGGATTTATATTTAATCAAAATATCTTTCAAAATTTTATTTAAAGCGGTTCCAACGTGAATTTTTTCGGAACTCAAATAAGGAGGTCCGTCATGAAGTACGAATTTATTTGTTTTATCACGTTGTTCAATATTTTTTTCGTAAATATTTTTTTCTTCCCAGAATTTTTGGGTTTGAAGTTCTTTTACTGTCGCATTTGCTCTCATTTCAAGGGTTGTTTGAGGCAAATTGAGTGTGTTTTTGTAATCAGTTTTTGTCTGTTCGCTCATTCTATTCCTCTATTCGTAACTTTTTCGTAAATATTTTTTATTCCTGAAAAATCCCATTCCAACTTATCTCTATCGGATTCTTCTATAAATTGCTGCATTTTATTGTAATCAAAATCATTTTCCCAACGTGCAACAACAACAGTTGCAACGCAGTTTCCGATAAGGTTTACGGTTGTCCTGCCCATATCAAGTATCTGGTCAATACCGAGAAGTATTGCAACACCCAGAATTGGTATATTAAAACTTGCAAGCGTACCTGCAAGTACAATTAATGATACTCTGGGAACTCCAGCAATCCCTTTGCTTGTAAGCATAAGGGCCAGCATCATAATAACCTGCTGGTTTAAGTCCAAATGAATTCCCACAATCTGTGATGAAAATAATACTGCCATTGCAAGATATAATGTGCTTCCGTCAAGGTTAAACGTGTAACCTGTAGGCATTACAAAGCCGACAATATTTTTGGGGACCCCGAATTTTTCCATAATTTCTATTGCTTTAGGAAAGGCAGCTTCGGAGCTTGCGGTAGTAAATGCTAATATTGCAGGTTCCTGTATTGCTTTTATAAGATTTCTGAAAGAAATACGTGCATATTTGCAGGCTATGAATAAAACAACTAAAACAAATACCGCTAAAGCTGTGTATAAGGAGAAAATAATCTTTGCATAGTTTTTAAGAATTGAAAGTCCGTTAGCACCAACAGTGGATGCAATTGCGCCGAAAATACCGAGAGGTGCAAAATACATTACATATTCCGTAAATTTAAACATAATTTGAGAAACGGAATTCAAAATATCCATAACAGGCTTTGCACCTTTCCCGACAGTACACATAGCAATTGCAAAAAATATTGAAAAAACGACTATTTGTAATAGATTCCCCTCGGACATTGCTTGAACAATACTTGTCGGGAAAATGTTCATAACCATTTCAGAAATTGAAGTGTGTGCATTGGTAGCGGCCATTAAATCCGCCTCATGAAGTAATGCAGGATTATTTGCTATAGCTTCTGAAACAAATCCCATACCTGGTTTAAATATATTTGCCATAGTCAAGCCTATAATTAAGGCAAGAGTTGTAACTATTTCAAAATAAACAACTGTTTTTAATCCGATTTTACCAAGATTTTTGATATCACCGTGTCCTGCAATACCTACAACAAGAGTAGCAAACAATAACGGTGCAATAATCATTTTAACCATTCTAAGAAATATAACAGCAAAAGGTCGCATTTTTACCGCAAAATCAGGGGCAAAATGTCCAACCAAAACACCTAAAACAAGTGCTATAAATATTAAGGCTGTTAGTTTAGAATGTTTCAAAAGAAATTTCCTCTTCCTATATTATATTATAAACATGAGAAAGAGGAAATTTACTTTAAGAAATATAACTTGGTGATGTTATAGAAAGATAGTTAATCAATTATACATACTGCATAATAATAATCACCCGGATAACTGCGAGATTCCTGTTGATAATAGGTAGATTCTTTTCTAAATGTTGCGGCGTATGCGCTTGTTCCGCTACTTTTAACATAATTGTTTGACCACATCCCATTTATAAAAGTAGCATTAAATTCGGCGAATTTAGAAGTATCTAAAGTAATGCCTTTTATCATGCCAGAGTTGTTGTTTTCTTGGAATTTAACTTTATCAGTATTATAAAAATAGTTTGCGATATCTGCAACTTGTGCAGCGCTTGGTATATTTTGTATTCCACCACATTGTTCTATTGCGCCGGCCCAATAATCGCGTTCGTAATAACATCTTTCTATGCCAAGTGATTTTGCATAAGTATCAGCTTCAACGCCTTTAGACCCCTGATTTGAGTTCGCATTTGAGCCAGCACATTTTTCATAGCTCATTGCTGTGGGTTTAAAAGGAATTCCGTAACAAACATTATTGAGTTCGAGAGCACAATTTCGACCAAGGCTGTTAACATTGATTCCCCTTAGATCTTTTCCGCTAGTGTTGGGATTTTTAAATCCTGAGGTATCATATAACATAGCAATACAAGAAGTCCCGACAATTTGATTAGAATAAGGGTCCTGTCTGCAATCAGGATTATATGCAACAATGCCTGTTACGCCGTTATTTGTTTGAAATCCTATGACTTCAGTATTTATAGACCAATTTTGTATACCAAAATGTTTTGCTGTTTTTATTGTGTCAATATCAATTTCTTTTGCATTTACTCCCCAAAAAACTGTGTCCTCAAAGCACTTAGTGAGTTCACTATTTTTACAAATCTTAGTAATTTTGAAGTGCTTGCTTAATTCATTAACAAAATCTTCAGTATTTTGGTAACCTGCAAGAGTTTGTTGAGTGTTCATAGTTTTGAGAGCTTCTTCGAGTTTTCTTTCAAACACGGTTGCTGCTGTGTTCCAGCTTTTGTTCTGGTAATTAGCCACCAGTGTTGGTATTGTCATTGCTGCTACTACGCCGATTATCGCTAAAGTAATAAGCACCTCAGCTAATGTAAAACCTTTAAATTTGTTAAAACCTAAGCCAGATGTGTAACTCGGGGGGGGGTGACTATCTGAACCGCTTTTGTAGTAATCGTTTTCATAACATCCTCCTTTTTCCTTTTATTAAATATTATTTTTCATAAATTGTCAAGGATAGAAATAATTACATTGTGTTACAGTTTTGGCATGCTGTTGCAAGCCATAAAAAACTGATGTAGAATGATAGAATAATCATGCTTTTTGGCATGCATTAGGGATAGTATTAATAAATTTTATAAAAAGGCTATGGAGGTTAATGTGGCAGAAAACAGTTCAACGTGTATGGAAGATGTATGTTTATCCGAAAACGCGGTTAAAGTACTTGAAAAAAGATATCTAAAACGCGACAAAGACGGAAATTGTACAGAAAAACCGGCTGATATGTTCAGACGTGTTGCAAAATCAATTGCGGAAGGCGATTTTAAGTTCGGGGCTTCTCAAACTGATGTTGATAAACTTACGGAAAGATTTTACAGGGCAATTACCAATTGTTATTTTATGCCTAACTCGCCGACATTGATGAATGCAGGTCGTGAATTGGGACAGCTTGCAGCATGTTTTGTTTTACCGGTTGAAGATTCTTTGGAAGGAATTTTTGAAACTGTTAAAAATACTGCATTGATTCATAAATCTGGCGGCGGTACGGGCTTTTCTTTTTCAAGATTAAGACCTAAAAACAGTGTTGTAAAATCTACAATGGGTGTTTCTTCAGGTCCGGTTTCTTTTATGGAAGTATTCAATGCCGCAACAGAAGCTGTTAAGCAGGGCGGTACAAGACGCGGTGCTAACATGGGTATCTTAAGAGTTGACCACCCTGATATTTTAGACTTTATTGAATGCAAATCCGATAACAATAAATTAAATAACTTTAATATCTCCGTTGCCATTACTGATAAATTTATGGAAGCATACATCAACGGAACTGATTATGAGTTAATCAACCCGCAAAACAATGAAGTAGCAGGCAGATTAAGCGCTAAAAAAGTATTTGATATGATAGTTGACGGTGCATGGAGAAACGGTGAACCCGGTATTGTTTTTATTGATAAAATGAATGCGGACAACCCTACTCCGCTTGTAGGCGCTATTGAGTCAACTAATCCATGCGGCGAAGTTCCTCTATTGGCTTATGAAGCTTGTAATCTCGGCTCAATTAACCTTGGCAGAATGGTAAAAGAAACTTCAAACGGTGTTGAAGTTGACTGGGATTTATTGGCAGAAACAACAAGAACTGCAATTAGATTTTTGGATAACGTAATTGCAGTTAATAATTATCCACTGCCGCAAATTTCAGAAATGGTTCAAAATAACAGAAAAATCGGTTTAGGTGTTATGGGCTGGGCTGATATGCTTATGAAAATGGGCATTTCTTACGCTTCAGAAGAAGGTACAAAACTTGCCGGTCAGGTTATGGAATTTATTGATTATGAATCTAAATGCGAATCTATTGAGCTTTCTAAAGAACGCGGAAGATTTAATAACTTTAAAGGCAGTATATATGATGGACAAGACTTCTTATACAATAAATACAAAGGCAAGTCAGCAGGAAAAATTTCTGACGAACAATGGAAAGAATTGGATGAACAAATTAAGCAGTTCGGTATCAGAAACGCTACAACAACATGTATTGCTCCTACCGGTACAATTTCAATGATTGCAAGTGCATCAGGCGGTGTTGAACCTTTATTCGGTCTAGTGTTCTCAAGATTGATTATGGATGGCACCCAAATGCTTGAAATTAATCCTATATTTAAAGATTACATGGTTGCACACGGCTTGTATTCCGAAGATTTGATGCAAAAAATTGCAAAAACAGGTTCTGTTGCCCATGTTGACGGTGTGTCCGATTCCGTTAAACACATCTTTGCAACTGCACATGATGTTTCACCATACTGGCATGTAAAAATGCAGGCGGCTTTCCAATTACACACTGACAACGCGGTTTCTAAAACAGTAAACTTTGAAGAACACGCTACAAGAAAAGACATTGAAGAAGCTTATGTTCTTGCTTATGAAAATAACCTGAAAGGTATTACTGTTTACAGAAACAATTCACGTCAATTCCAGCCGATGAATTTGGATGACAAGAAAAAAACAGAAGAAAAGGTTGAAGAAGTTGTTGAAGCAGTTTCTGAAGAACCTACAGGTGAAATCAAAACTGTAAAATGTCCTGAATGCGGCAACGAAATCCAAATGGCAGAAGGATGTTTTATCTGCCTGAAATGCGGTTATTCAGGTTGTTCATAAGTTGTTGTGTACAATAAGAAGCAGAGAGATAAAAGGAGTACCCCTCGTACTCCTTTTTATGTTAATATATGTAACAAAATTCAAAATAACATGACAAAAATATTTATGTCCGAGGGTTAATATTAGTAAGAAGGTTAAAAAGTTGAAAGGGAAAATATGGATATAGCAGCAATTCCTGGTTTAAATGTTACAAAATTAAGCAAAGACAAATATGCAGTATCGGTTAATAATGGCAATTACGGCGCGGCCGTTATTAATAGGGCTCAGTTAAAAGAACTGGCTGATACTTATGGTGTTCCGGTGGAAGATAAAAAATCAACAGTTAAGAAGGTTCTTGCAGGAGTTGTTGCCGCGGGGGCTATTGCCGCAGGTGTTATTTACCGTAAAAATATCGGTAAATTCTTTAAAGGATTATTTAACGGAAAAAATGTTGAAAAAGTAAAAGATGTTGCTGCTGATTCAAAAAAAGCTGCCGGAAATTTGTATGACAGAGCTGCCGGCGCAGTTAACGATATTTTCAATGATATAAAAGGGTTCTTTTTTGGATCCGTTAAAAAAGCTGAAGACAGAATTTCATACGGTGCGTTAAGAAATAAAGTTATGAAAGAAAATGCAGATGAAATAGTCAAAAATTTCGAAAATGACTATAGTGTATTTTGGTTTAAAACATTTAAAGAACGTTATCCGGACGCAGCTATTGAATTAATGTCAAGAAAATAATAACATCATAAAAAACACCGTGTAAGCGGTGTTTTTTTATGCTATAATTTTTCGGTGAGGAATTATGATAACTGAAATCGAAAATACAATCGCATCAGATATAGTAAAAAATACAGGCTTAAAACACATAGCAATAATTATGGACGGAAATCGCCGCTGGGCTAAAGAAAAAAATCTTCCGTCAGCTATGGGACATAAAAAGGGTGTTGATGCACTTAAAACAACTCTTAAAGCTTGCCATAAATTCGGCGTAAAATATTTGACTGTATATGCTTTTTCAACAGAAAACTGGAACAGGAAGCCCGAAGAAGTTGAATTTTTAATGGATTTGCTTGCGCATACTATTAAAAACGAATTGAAAGAACTTCACGAAAATGGAGTTGTAATTAATTTTATAGGTGACTTATCCCGTTTAAATTCTAAATTGCAAAAGATTTTATATGATGCAATGGATTATACGAAAAATAATACCGGTGTCAGATTACAGATAGCTTTTAATTATGGTTCGCGTGACGAAATTGTTAACGCGGTTAAACGGATTGTTGAAAAGGGAATTAAGTCTGAAAACATTACAGAAGAAACAATCTCCCAAGAGCTGTACACTAAAAATATTCCGGATCCTGATCTTTTAATTAGAACAGGCGGAGAAATGCGGGTTTCAAATTATTTATTATGGCAGCTAGCATATTCTGAATTTCTGGTTACAAAGCAATACTGGCCTGAATTTGATGAAAAATCTTTATCTGATGCAATATTTGAATTCGGCCACAGACAACGGCGGTATGGTAAATAATGAAGATAGTTTTCGCAACGGGCAATCAGCACAAATTACATGAGATTAACGAGATTTCAAAAGGCAGCGGAATAGAGTTCATCCTCCCTGGAGAAGGTTTTGACCCTGTAGAAGATGGAAATACTTTTGAGGAGAATTCTTATAAAAAAGCAAAAGAGGCAAACAGGGTTTCAGGAATGATGTCGCTTGCCGATGATTCCGGACTTTGTGTTGAGGCTTTAAACGGTGCTCCGGGGCTTTATTCTGCAAGATATGCCGGAACCCAGCAGGAAAAAATTGATAAAATACTGAAAGAGCTTGAACCTCATACAAACAGAAAAGCAAAATTTGTCTGTGTAATGACACTTTTAGATGCTGACGGCAATGTCATCCACGTTTCCAAAGGTGAGTGCCACGGTCAAATTGCGAAAGAGCAGTCCGGCAAAAACGGTTTTGGATTTGATCCGGTTTTTATTGTGGATAATACAAACAAAACAATGGCTGATATGTCGGAAGATGAAAAAAATAATATTTCGCATCGTGGAAAAGCTTTGGCAGATATGCTTTTATATTTGAAATCACAGATTTTGTAACACTATAAATTTTTTTCTTGCCAAATATTAAATTTTTTGTTAAAATTTATGTTGCAAAAACAACATAAATTATCAGGGGAGAGCAAATGAAGAAAAATATAATTATTATACTGGCAATAATTGTTGCTGCAATTGTTATAAGGTACGCATCCGGTATAATCGGACAGTTCATGATGAACAGAGCGATGAAAAGCAAACCTGCACCCAGTGTTCAGGTTGAAACTATCGGCGAACAAGAAATTATAAGGAGTTTTGAAGCTCCCGGCCGTGTAGCTTCAAAGTATCAGGTAAATGTTCTTGCACGTATTGCAGGCTATCTTCAAAAAAGCTATTTTAAAGAAGGTGACTATGTAAAGCAGGGGCAGGTATTATTTCAAATAGAACCTACAGAATATATAAATACTGCAAATGTTGCAAAGGCCAATGTTGCTAATACAAAGGCCCAACTTGCATATGCAGAAAAACAATTAGCCCGTGCAAGCGAACTTGTAAAAAAAGATTATATTGCAAAAGCTCAATATGACCAGCTTTTGTCTCAAAGAGATGCTTTGAGAGCACAATTAGCTTCAGCTCAGGCAACTTATCAAGACAGTCAGAGAAATTACGGATATACAATGGTCAAATCTCCTGTTAACGGTAAGGTTGGTATAATTTCTGTTACTGTTGGAAACTATGTATCTCCTACATCCGGCGCTCTTACAACAATAAACAGTACAGATCCTATATATGTTACTTTCCCGCTGGATTCAAATGACTTTAACTTATTATCCAATGCAGATTTAAGTAACAATAAAAATAGAAAGGTTGAATTATTTTTTAATAATGGTGAAAAATATGAATTTGACGGAGTGCAGGACTTTCAAGACAACAAAATTGATCAGTCAACCGGTACTGTAACATTACGTGCAACCTTTAAAAATCCAAATAATCAGCTTTTACACGGAGAATTTGTTACGGTAAAACTTTATTCAAATAATAAAGTAAAGGTTCCTGTAGTTCACCAGACTGCTGTGTTAGAAAATCAGGCAGGTAAATATGTATACAAGCTTGATGAAAAAGACTTGCCGCAGTTGACATACATAAAAGTCGGCGGTCAAACCGGAGATTACTGGGTAATAACAGAAGGTTTGACAGCAGGTGACAGAATTGTTGCGGACGGCTTGCAAAAGGTTACTCCGGGACAACCTGTAACTGTTGTTTCTGCAGAAGAAATGGCTAAAATAAAACAGGCAGAAAAGAATACTGATGAAAATAAAAAATAATAGGATATAAAATGGCAGAAAATTCAGGAAATTTATTTATAAAACGACCTAAACTGGCAATTGTAATTTCTTTGGCAATTATGCTTGCTGGTATGTTGATGATTAATACATTACCATTAGAAGAATATCCGTCAATAACCCCTCCGCAGGTTATTGTAACCGCTACTTATGCGGGTGCGAGTTCAGACGTAATTGAGTCAACAATAGCAGCTCCTGTTGAGGCTCAATTAAACGGTGTTGAAGATATGATATATATGTCATCAACTTCCCAAAACGGTTCCTACCAATTGACACTATATTTTGATATCGGTTCAGACCCTGATATGGCAGTTGTCAATGTACAAAACCAGCTACAGCTTGTAACACCGCGTCTTCCGGAAGAAGTTAAGCGATATGGTTTGACTGTAAGAAAATCAACCGGCGGCCCCGGTATCTTAATGATTTCAGTTAACTCACCTTCAGGGACGTATGATAACCTGTATATTGCAAACTATGCATCAATATATATAAAAGATGAATTAGCACGTATAAAGGGTGTTGGTAAGGTCCAGGTATTCGGGTCTTCTGATTATTCAATGAGAATCTGGCTTGATGCAAATAAAATGGCCAGCCTTGGTGTTTCAACAAGTGAAGTATCAGCAGCGGTTCAGGCTCAAAATACACAGACTCCCGCCGGAGATTTGGGTGTAGAGCCGATGAAAGACAAGCAGATGGTTAAGCTTACAATGCGTACCCGAGGACGTCTTGAAGACCCAAAAGATTTTGAAAATATTGTAATAAGATCAAAACCGGACGGTTCCCAGATAAAATTAAAAGATATTGCAAAAGTTGAACTAGGTGCGGAAAGTTATTCATTCTTCTCACGTATCGGAGGTAAAAATTCTGCAATTATTTCAATCACTCAGTTGCCGGAAGCTAATGCTATTGATTTGTCAAATAAAATACAGGCAAAAATGAAAGAATTAAGCAAAGGTTTCCCTCAAGGTATTGAATATGAAATTCAGCACGATGAAACTGAGTTTGTACGTGAATCTATTCATGAAGTTATTAATGCAATAGCTCTTGCGATTGTACTCGTAGGGCTTGTAACTTATATGTTCTTAGGCAGTGCACGTGCTGCATTTATTCCTTTCTGTGCAATTCCGGTTTCTTTAATCGGTGTATTTATTTTCATGAATTTGTTGGGTTTTTCAATAAACCTCTTGATTTTATTCGGTTTAGTTCTGGCGGTCGGACTTGTTGTAGATGATGCGATTGTTGTTCTTGAAAATACCCAGCGTCATATTCAGGAGGGTAAAGACCAGAAAACTGCAACCGAAATTACTATGAAAGAAGTTTTCGGTGCTGTACTTGCAACATCACTTGTTTTGATGGCGGTATTTGTTCCGGTATCATTTATGGCAGGTATTACAGGCCAGATGTTTAGACAGTTTGCTTTGTGTATTGCAACATCAATCGGTCTGTCTACACTTGTTGCGCTGACGCTTTCACCTGCACTTTGCTCAATGATTTTGAAATCAGGTGACGAAAAGGCAGACTTTGTATTTATACAAAAATTCGATGACTGGTTTAACAGTATCCGTGATAAATATTTAGAAGGTGCAAAAATATTTGTTAATTCTGCAAAATATACATTAATAGTTTTGTGCGGAATTACATTGTTTGTACTTTTAATGTTTAAAATAATACCTACTGGCTTTTTGCCTTCAGAAGACAGAGGTGCTATATTTACTCAGATTCAATTGCCTGACGGTTCATCAGCTTCAAGAACTGATATGGTTGCAACCGAAATAGAAGAAAGAATTTTGAATATTAAGGGGGTTAAAACTACTATTACAATGGTAGGTTTTAATGGTGAAAACACAGCTTTGATTGTTGCTCAATTAGAACCTTGGTCGCAACGTAAATCAAAAGCAGAATCTGCTGACGGTATTTTAAATATTATGAGAAGTGAGTTCTCTAATTATCCGTCAGCAACTATTGCTTCTTTCTCACCTCCTGCTATTTCAGGTTTGGGTATGTTCGGTGGTTTTGAATATCAGCTTTTAGATAAAGGTAACAGAGATTCTCAAGAATTATACGACGAAGCCGTAAAATTAATGTCTAAAGCAAATGAAAATCCGAATTTTTCTATGGTTTATACATCATTTACATCGAATATGCCGCAGCTGCTTTTAAATGTTGATGTAGCAAAATCCATGGCACAAGGTGTTCAAATTTCTGAAATATACAACGCCCTTGCAGCTTACTTTGGTAAATCATATATAAACGATTTTAATAAATATGGTCGTGTTTACCGTGTGTATATGCAGGCTGATTCCGATTTTAGGGCAAGACCAAGTGACATAGATAAAATTTTCGTGAAAAATACATATGGACAAATGGTTCCAATATCTTCCGTGTTGAAAATAGAAAATATTGTCGGACCATATAGCAGAACAAGATTTAATATGTATCCGGCGATTACAATAAACGGTTCTGCACGAGAGGGAGTTTCCTCAGGGCAGGCAATGGCGCTTATGGAAAAATTATCTGATGAAGTGCTTCCTAAAGATATGGGATATGCATGGTCCGGCAGTTCATTGCAGGAACAGGAATCTGCAGGCCAAATAGGACCTATACTTGCTATGTCAATAGTGTTTGTATATTTGTTCCTTGTAGGTTTGTATGAAAGCTGGATGCTGCCTGTTGCAGTATTGTTAGTTTCTCCTATTGCTTTGGTCGGAGCATTATTCTTCCAGTATGTGGCAGGATATTCTTTAGACTTATATGCTCAAATAGGTTTAGTAATGTTACTTGGTTTAAGTACTAAGCAGGCAATTTTGATTATTGAGTTTGCAAAAGATGCTCATGAATCAGGTATGGCGATAAGGGATGCCGCTATGCAGGCTGCTAAATTGCGATTTAGAGCTGTAATGATGACAAATATTGCATTTATCTTAGGATTATTACCGTTGGTATTTGCAAAAGGAGCTGGTGCTGCAAGCCGTCACTCGGTAGGTATGACAGTATTTGGCGGTATGATGGCGGTTGCATTTATCGGTACATTCCTTGTTCCTGCTTTCTATGTAATGATAGAAGAAATGAAGATTAATGTTGCAAGAAAAATTGGTAAAAAGGATAAATAATGCTGAAAAAGTTTTTACTTATAAATATAATATTATGTATGTGCTCGTTACCTGTAATAGCAGAAGAAAAAATTGGAAATGATATACAAGCACAGGAATTTCCGCATTCTGACCATGTACTACCTAAAAATGGAGGTTCGTCAGACTATATTATTTCAGGTTCTGTTGAGAAAAATATAGATTTAACTCTTGAAAATTGTATTGAACTTGCACTAGGGAATAATCCGCAAATTAATGCAGCTTTTCAGGATATATTAGCCTCTGATGCCAGAATAAAACAGGTATGGTCAAACTATTTTCCGCAAATCAGCTGGCAGACAGGCTACACAAAAATCAGACAATTACAATTATCTGACGCTTTGGGGCAAAATTTAACATTTAACTACTATATTTTAGGTCAGGTAACTTTGCAGCAAATGTTATATGACTTTGGGGTAACTCAAAACCAGGCAACTATTAAAAGGTTAGATTACGAAGGCTATAAGGCTTCTTTGACTGCAGTTATTAATGATGTAATTTATCAAACAAAAGATGCTTATTATGCACTTTTATTCTCATATGAAAATAGGCGTGTTGCACAGGATACGGTTGATAAATTCCAATTGTTCTACGATCAGGCAAAAGCTTTTTATGAAATAGGTATGAACCCTAAAGTTGACGTAACAATTGCAGAATCAAACCTGAGCAGTGCAAAATTAAAACTTATTCAAGCAGATAATGCAGTAAACCTTGCAATTGCAAAGTTAAATAATGTAATGGGGGTTCCGTTTATTGATAAATATAACGTAATGGATAAACTTCAATATCAGCCTTTAAACCTTACATTTAATACAGCGGTAGATATTGCACGAGAAGCTAGACCGGAACTTCGTCTTGCAGAGATAAAGGTTGAAACTGCAAATCAAACACTGAAACTTGTAAAAAAATCATTCTATCCGACTCTTTCTGTTGAAGGTCAATTGCAAATTGGTGGTAAGAGCTGGACAAACAACCACGGTTATAACCTCGGCGGATACTTAAACTTCCCGACAATAAACGGTATGTTAATCCGTAACGAAATAAAGGAAGCAAGATATTTATACGATAAAGAGCTTGCAAATGCTCAAAATACGCAAAATCAGATTTATCTGGAAATACAAAATGCATTTTTGACTCTTGAAGAAAAGAAAAATCAAATGCCTGTTGCATTACTTCAGGTTAAACAGGCAAAAGAAAACTATGAATTATCATACGGTCGTTATAGAGTTGGAGAAGCCAGTCCAACCGAGTTAAAAGACTCGCAAATAATGTATGAGAATGCACAGTTAACATACTATCAGGCGTTATATGAATATAATTCGGCAAAAGCAGGGCTTGAAAAAGCAGTTGGTAAAAATATAATATCTGATGAGGATATTATAGAATTGGAAGAATAAGCTTGCAGGTTTTTACAAATATTTCGAGCTTTGCTAGTAATATTATGTAAACAAATCTTAACAATAGCTTTCTTTAAAAGGCAATTTTTTTGAGTTTATATACTTTATATATACAAGAAGAGATTAACTTTAAGAAAGAGAGCAAGTAAATGATTGAAACAGCAGCGAGTTCACATAACAATACCGGCGGTAACGGTCAATTTGGTGCTTTAACACGTAAAAGAAAAGGCAATAAAAGAAACAGTAATATTGGATTTTCTATTGAAGATTACTGCTATTTAGATAAATCTGATAGAAGAATGCGTTTTAACAATTCAAAAGACCCAATATATTATGTTTTTGATTGTATTGAAAACAGACCGATTAAAACATTGGCTAAAGAATTTGTTAAAGATTCATTTTTTGAAATTGCAAACTTTGTATCAAAAGTGGTTGCGTAAATTGATAGGATAAAGGAAAATAGGATAACAAAAAACGGCGAAAGCCGTTTTTTTTATGTTATAATCACTGTGTAAAAGAAAGGGTGGTTAAAATAATGCAGCGAATAGTTTCAGGAATGAGATCTACCGGAAGATTACACTTGGGACATTATC
Source organism: Candidatus Gastranaerophilales bacterium (assembly GCA_947857085.1). Taxonomy (GTDB): domain Bacteria; phylum Cyanobacteriota; class Vampirovibrionia; order Gastranaerophilales; family Gastranaerophilaceae; genus SIG32. Next base: position 17,525 of record CANUDF010000034.1, read on the forward strand.
TTGGAGTTATACAAAACTGGGTTAATCTTCAAAACGATAATGATTGTTATTTCTTTGTCGCTGACTGGCACGCTTTAACCACTAAATATGACAACACAAAAGACCTGCGTCAAGATGTTATTGATGTTGTTATTGATTGGCTTGCGTCCGGTATTAATCCTGAAAAATCAACAATATATGTACAGTCTTTAATACCTGAAATTGCAGAATTAAATATATATTTAAGTATGATTACACCTCAAAACTGGGTGGAACGCGACCCGACGCTCAAAGATATGGCAAAAATTCTTAGAAACAAAGAATCTGCCAATTCTCAAATCAGTTATGGTCTTATGGGCTATCCTGTTTTGATGAGCGCTGATATTATGATGCTTAATGCAACTGCGGTTCCTGTAGGTGTTGATCAGGTTGCACATATTGAAATTACGCGTGATATTGTAAGAAGATTTAATAACTTGTACAAGACTGATTTCTTTAATGAACCAAAACCTTTGCTGAACCATTGTTCACTTATCTGCGGGCTTGACGGAAATAAGATGAGCAAATCTTATGATAATGACATCAAGATTTCAGATTCCGAAGAAGTGACTGCAAAAAGAATCATGTCTGCAATTACTGACAGAAGCCGTATTCGCCGCGATGATTTGGGTCACCCTGACCAATGCGAAGTTGCATTTAAATACTGGCAGATTTTTGGTGACGAGACACAGGTAGACATAGTTAAATCAGAATGTGAAAAAGGTACACGCGGCTGTGCTGACTGCAAACGCCAGCTAGGGGCACTTGTTAATGAACGCTTCAAAGAAATCCGCGAGCGCAGAAGATATTATGAAGCTCATTTGAATGAGGTTCATGACGTTATCCGCGAGGGTTCCGAAAAAACACGCGCAGAAGCTCGAAAAGTCTTGACTGAAGTAAGAAATATTATTGGTATGTATTAAATCCAATCGGGCATACACTAAAATAAACGGAGGTGTATGCCCGATTTCTCACATCGACTATGAAAATGTGAGGATGTATTATAGAAAAACAGCCGTTTTCTTTTAAACGGCCGAACTCATATTTGGTAAAAGGTTAGTGTGTAGGAGAAAATAAAGAAAAAGAAAATGGTTTATATTTCATGTATGCCACACTATATAGGATATATAACGTATATACTCTATAATTTTACATTTTTTAATGTTTTTATAAATATATGATTTTTTAGAACTTATAAAAAAATTGCAATAAAAACATTTTTCAAGTAAAATATAAGTTAAAGGGGATATGGAATATGAGAATCGAAGCGAAGAACCTTATAAAAATATATGGTGACAGAAGTGTAGTTAATGATGTTTCATTTGAGGTTAATAAAGGTGAAGTTGTCTGTTTATTAGGTCCAAACGGTGCTGGCAAAACAACGACATTTTATATGGTCGTCGGATTGATAAAACCTAATAAAGGAAATATTTTCCTTGACGGACAGGATATATCAACATGGCCTATGAATATACGTGCAAAGGCAGGTATCGGATATCTTCCTCAGGAAGCTTCAATTTTTAGAAAATTAAGTGTTGAAGATAATATAAAACTTGTGTTGCAGATGAATGAAAAATTGACCGAAGATGAGAAAAAACGCAAGCTTGAAGAACTTTTATCAGAATTTGGTATTCTAAGACTACGTTCGTACGCTGCAGTATCATTATCCGGCGGTGAAAGACGACGGGTTGAAATTGCACGTGCTTTGGCGGCCAGTCCGGACTTTATGCTTTTAGACGAGCCTTTTGCAGGTATTGACCCTATTGCTATAGGAGAAATTAAAGATAATATCAGAAAAATTTCAGCTGACAAAGGTCTGGGTGTCTTAATTACTGACCACAACCCCAAGGCTACACTTTCTATTACTGATAGAGCTTATGTAATCTTTGACGGCAAAATTAAAATTCAGGGGAAAAGTGCAGATGTTGCAGTTGATCCTGTTGCAAAAGAATTTTATTTAGGAAAGGATTTTGCACTGTAATGAGAATGCCTAAAGTTACAATTTACGACAAATACATATTTACACAGGTTTTACTGGCAACCTGTGTTGCAATTCTGCTTTTTACTATTGTATGGATTGCTCCTGAAATGCTTTTAAATACAATTAAGAAAACATTAGCAGGTGAATTTGGAGTCAAAACGGCTATACTGGTTTTATTTTATGAACTGCCGAAAATTCTTGGAAAAGCGTTTCCTGTAGGCTTGCTGTTAGGTACATTGTTTACATTTGATAAATTAAGTAAGGATTCTGAATTAACTATTTTCAGGGCTGTAGGATTATCATTTTCAAGAATAGTTGCTCCTGTTTTTGTATTAAGCATTATCATAACGTATTTATGTTATTTTACGGGAGATAAGCTTATTCCTTATGCAGCTTATAAAATGGACAGAATTAAAGGTTATGCGCAATCTACACAGTTTATTTATACCCAGAAAGACAATAGCGGGCACCCGACTCAGGCAGTGGTAGTATCAAAGTCAAGAATAAAGAATTTATATAATGTCATTGTTTTAGATTTTTCCAGTGAAGTATATTCTGATGTACATCAACTGTCTAATATTTATTATGCAAAAACTGGGCATGTTGAAGATGATAAATGGGTTCTGAATGATATTGTAAAATATAAGATTTCTGCGGATGGAATTTTTACTGATATCGGCAAATACAAGCAGATGTCTGTTTTGGATGCGGAATCTGCAAAGAATGCTTATACCTTAATGGCATATTCTACCAAAAAAGAACGTGAAATAAATAATAGAGATTTGAAAAATTACATAAAACTTCTTAAAAAAGAAGGTATGGATGAAGAATATAGATATATGCTGAATAAATATCTGCAAAGATTTTTCCATCCGTTTGTATGTATTTTACTTGCGATAATGGGATGTCTGCTAGGGTTCAGCAAACCAAGGGAACAAAGGCTGGTTGGGTTTACTATAGCAATAGGATGTATATTTGTTTATTATATTACGCTTCCATTCTTTGACCTGCTTGCCGAAAAAGGAGTTCTGCCTCCTCTAGTTACGGCACTGTTCCCTCCTGTAGCTTTTCTATCTGCTATAATTGCGTTTTATAAAACTAAGGATTTATGATGAAAAAAATAATTATTTTGTTGTTGATGATTTTATCTGTAAATGCTGTTAATGCAAAACCTATTGACATTACTTATGATAATGGGATTTATCATATAGTTTTAACAGGTGAAAAAATCAGGAAAAAAATTAAATTTGTCGCAAGTGACAGTCTTATGACTAATAAAGAAGCTCATATTAAAGGAGAATCAATACTTACCATAAATACCGGTTTCTTTGACCCTAATAACGGTAAAACAATCTCATATATAGTGACCGATAGAAATACGGCAGTTGACCCCTTGTTTAATGAAAGCATACTTGAAAATCCTATTTTAAGAAGAAATCTTGATAAAATTTTAAATAGAACAGAATTCAGGGTAGTAGAATGTGATAATAAATACCGTTATGAAATCGTACAACATAAAAGCGGTGTTGATTTCGGGTGTAACATTATTACCTCCGCACAGGCAGGGCCTATGATTTTGCCGCAGCTGCGTTTGGAAGAAGAATTTTTTGTGGTTAAAGACAAAGATGGGAATGTTGTTCGAGAAGCCGCTTCTGTATTACATAAAACTTCACGTACAATTATTGGAATTAAAGATGAAGATGCGCATATTCTAATAATTACTGATGAAAATCCTATGGATTTGTATGAAGTTCAAAAATTGTGCAAAAAGCTTGGATTTGACAGGGCCATGGCTTTTGACGGCGGAAGTTCCACATCGCTTAACTATAAAGATGAAATAGAAGTAATATCAGCAGTTGGTGATGGCGGCGGCCGTTTGTTAAAATCATTTATGTTAATTACAAAATAAATATAACTACGGTAATCAGCCGTATACAAAAGTTTAAAAGGAGGAAACATGAAAGAATTAACGAGTAGACATGTCGGGGGGGGGCGTCTCCTCTAAGTAGAAAAGAAGAGGGTTTCGCGGGTATCGGGAGCAGAAAATGTTTTCGAGACAATAGCGGTGGCAAAGCCACAACAAAAATTTTTACAAAATTGTT
>CANUDF010000035.1 GCA_947857085.1 Candidatus Gastranaerophilales bacterium
ATTTTGGGAATAGGGTTTGTGGAAAATATATTAGAAAATCTTAATAAGGAACAGAGAGAAGCTGTCGAAACAGTTAAGGGTCCGTTGTTAATACTTGCCGGTGCAGGTTCGGGAAAAACTAAAGTTTTGACAACGAGAATAGCATATTTAATTCAAAATAACTACGCCAGAGCGCGTGATATACTTGCTGTAACATTTACCAATAAAGCTGCAAGAGAAATGAAAGAGCGTCTTGGCGGGATATTAGGCGAGGAAACCGTAAAATACATGTGGGTAGGGACTTTCCACGGTATCTGCGGAAGAATTTTGCGCGAAAACATTGAAAACTATAGCTTTCAATCCGGCAAAAAACTTGACAGAAATTTTAGTATTTATGACGAAACGGATTCTGTTGCAGTGATTAAACAGGCTGTTAAAAAATTGAACCTTGATGATAAAATTTACCAGCCTAAACTTGTAAAAGCCGTAATTTCAAACGCTAAAAACAAAATGCAGGACGCATATACTTTTGCAACTTTTGCGCGTGATTTTAAATCGCAAAAAATAGCGTCAATATTTGAAGAATATGAAAATACTCTTAACAACAACAATGCAATCGACTTTGACGATATGCTTCTGCTTACCGTAAAGCTTCTTGAACAAAATGCACAGGTTAGAGAGTATTATTTCAATAAATTTAAACATATTCTGGTTGACGAATATCAGGATACAAACTTAGCACAGTATAAGCTTGTTAATATGCTTTACACAAACATGCAGACAGAAATTCCTCCTGAACGCTCACTGTGTGTTGTAGGTGATGTTGACCAGTCAATTTACAGCTGGCGCGGTGCGGATTACACTATTATTTTAAACTTCCAAAAGGATTTTAGAAACGCAAAACTTATAAAACTTGAACAAAATTATCGTTCAACCGCAAATATTTTGAATGTTGCAAACGCTATTATTGAAAATAACGAAGAGCGTGTTGAAAAATATTTGTATTCACAAAAAGGCGACGGGGAACTAATCGATTATTATGAAGCTCAAGACGAAGCAGACGAAGCTAATTTTATCGTAAGCAAGATTAAACAAAACAGCGGCGGGGATTACAACCGTTATGCGATTTTGTACCGGACAAATTCGCAGTCCCGTTCTCTTGAAGAAGCCTGCATGGCGGCCGGTATTCCCTACAGAATTTACGGCGGTTTGAAATTCTACGACCGTAAAGAAATTAAAGATATTATTGCTTACTTAAGATTAATCTATAACACCGATGATTCACAAAGTTTCAGACGTATTATAAATGTTCCCAAACGAGCTATAGGCGATACAACCGTAAAAAATCTCCAAAAATTTGCAGATGAACGAGTTATAAGCCTGTTTCAGGCAATACTGGAACTTGATGATGATTGTGAAATTCCTGCAAAAACACAAAATAAATTGAGGGATTTTGCTTCTTTAATCCGTAAATTTCAGGATGCACAAAAAAGCCATAACCTGCGCGAATTTGTAACTCTTGTTATTGAAAAAACTGGGTATCTTGCAGAATTGCAGTTTCAAAATACTCCCGAGGCTGACGCTGATATTGAAAACTTGCAGGAACTTGTAAACGTTGCCGAGGAATTTGAGCCCGAAGAACTTGACAATGCACTCGGCGAATTCTTGCAGCAGGTGGCACTGGTATCTGATGTTGACGGTATGGACAATATTGCAAATAACGTTACTCTTATGACTTTGCACTCTGCAAAGGGGCTGGAATTTCCTGTTGTATTTCTTGCAGGTATGGACGAGGGTGTTTTCCCGCACCAGAGAACATTTAATTCTATTTCTGAACTTGAGGAAGAACGCCGTTTGATGTATGTAGGTGTAACCCGTGCAGAAGAAAAATTATATTTGATTTCCGCAAAACGCCGTCAAATGTGGGGTGAATATAAATACTACAACCCGTCAAGATTTATAGAAGAAATTCCGAGAAAACTACTTGAAATGTCAACTTTTGAGGGCAGAACAGAAAGTTCGTCAACATTCCGCGACGCTGTTTCCCGTGCAAGAACAGGGGATTCCGGAAGAAATTACTCAACAGCCCAGACGGACAGTTACGGTTATGTGAAACCTTCAACGGGTTTTGGCAAAGGATTTGTAGCACCGCAAAAGCGTAACCAGCAGATGACTAACAGAACTCCGGGACGTACCATTCTGGTTAAGTCACAGGCAAACAAACAGCGCGATGAAGAAAAAGTTAAAGAATTCTTTAAAGACAATGCTATAAAGCGTATGGTTGAAGAACGTAAACGTAGAAATCAGGAAGAAATATTACTGGAACAGCAAAAAGAACGTGAACGTGAAAATACTTCGCTAGATTATGTATTTAATGTAGGCGAAAGAGTTTTCCATGAAAAACTCGGTGTGGGGCATATAGCTGACGTTATGACCATAGGCGAAAGTATAATGTATACAATAGATTTTGGCAAAATGGGCAAAAAAGCAATGGATGCAGCATATGCTAAATTGAAAAAGTTTTAGATAATAATTATCTGAACTTTCTCATCATAGACATAGCTTTTGTCATGGCGTGCTTACCCATTTTACCGCCAAATCCGCCCATCATTTTTTTCATGTCATTCATGCCTTTCATCATCATACGCATTTGTTCAAATTGTTTGATATAAAGGTTTATGTTATGCATATCAATGCCGCAGCCTTTTGAAATCCGCTTTTTACGGCTTGTATTTAATAAAGAAGGGTTAGCGCGTTCTTCAGGCGTCATGCTTTGAATAAAAACTTCTATTTTCTTAAACTGTTTTTCACCCTCATGTGAAAGCTTTTCACGGTCATCTTTTGATATTTTCATGCCGGGTATCATGCCCAGAATCTGATCCATAGAGCCCAGCATCTTCATTTGTTTCTGCATTTTCAAAAAGTCATCAAAAGTAAACTCGGCTTTTGCCATTTTAGCCTCAAGTTCGCGGGCCGATTTTTCATCAAAAACTTCCTGTGCACGCTCAACAAGTGATACAATATCTCCCATGCCGAGAATTCTTGTTGCCATACGTTCAGGATAAAAATCCTCCAAAGCATTAAGCTTTTCACCTGTACCTGTCAATTTAATTGGCTTTCCCGTACAATAAACTATGCTTAAGGCAGATCCGCCGCGGCTGTCACCGTCAAGTTTTGTTAAGACAAGACCTGTCAAACCGATTTGCGCATCAAAGTTTTCAGCTACATTTACGGCTTCCTGACCTGTCATTGCATCTATTACAAGAAGTTTCTCCTGAGGGGCAAAAATCCTGTCAATAATTAACAGTTCCGCCATCATATCAGTATCAATCTGCAAGCGGCCTGCTGTATCAAGAATCAGAACATTAAATCCTTTTTCTTTTGCATAATCAATTGCACTTTGAACAATAGTTTTAACATCTGTAGAGCCGTCAATCGTAAAAACTTCTACCCCGATTTCATTACCGAGAGTTTTTAACTGCGATATTGCCGCGGGTCTGTAAACATCACATGCAACCAGAAGCGGATTTTTACCCTCTTTTTTAAGCTTAACCGCAAGCTTTGCTGAAGATGTTGTTTTACCTGAGCCCTGCAAACCCAGCATCATGACCAAAGACGGGTGTCCGTCAAGGTTTAAAGGTTTTTGTTCTTTTCCGAGAAGTTCAATCAATTCATCATGAACTATTTTGATTAATTGCTGGGAAGGATTTACACCTTCTAAAACTTTTTCGCCCTCTGCTTTATCTTTAATTGCCGAAATAAAAGCTTTTACAACACGCAGGTTAACATCAGCTTCTAAAAGCGCGCGTCTTATTTCGCGCAAAGCTTCCTGCATATTGTCGTGAGTGAGCTCTGTACCGCGGGTTTTGCTTATAATACTTTGTAATTTATCACTTAAACTATCGAACATAACTATATAATACCATAAAAAAAAAGCTATGTACTGAGGTGCATAGCTGTTGATTAGGGATATGTGTATCTTAGTCTCTAAGGAGTATGGTTTTATATTAGCAAAGGATACTAAAATAAAAATCATACGTTTTATTGATGTTTATAAAATTTAAGTGATATAATAAAAATAAATTCAGCGGTATCGTCTAGGGGTCAGGATAGCAGATTCTCATTCTGTTGACACGGGTTCAAATCCCGTTGCCGCCGCCATATTAAATAAGTAAACCGGCTGATAAATTAATTTTAAACATACACTATAATGTACCTGTTATGAAAGATTCATTCTGGTACTATTCGTTAAATAAATCACCGTTAACCCCACCGGCTTGGGCATTTCCTATTGCCTGGACAATACTTTATGTAATGATTGCATTATCTTTCTTTTTCTATGTAAAAGACGGATTTGATAAGGGAAAAATTTTTCCGCTCGTAATCTTTTTCTTGCAGTTAATATTGAACTTTTCGTGGTCGCCTGTATATTTTGGAATGCACAAAATAGAACTTGCATTTTTTATAATTCTGTTTTTGATAATTTTTGTTTTAATAAATATAATACTTTTTTACAAAAAATCAAAAATTGCTGCATTATTGTTAGTACCATATTTTATATGGATAATTTTTGCAGCATATTTAAACTTTGAAATCGTCATTTTAAATTAATTTTTTGCAATTCTTTAACGACATTGAAAAGTATATCAAGTTCTTGACCTGTTTTCGCCTGTAATAATTCTATATAATCTTTATCCGCCGCTTTTTCTTCTAAAGCAAGAAACACAAACAATTTATAAGCAGGAACATTTAATGCTCTAGCTATAAGTGGGATTTTATTTAATGTTACTGGATTATGTGCGTTTTCCCAATAACTCACTGTTTTGGCAGCTACTCCTACTTTTTCTGCTAATTCCTCTTGCGAAATATTAGCTTGTAATCGTAGTTCTTTTAAACGTTTGCCAAATTCTCTATAAAATTCCTTAACCATAGCATGTATAAAATATTACATATTTAAGCATAATGCAATCCAATATGTAAGTATATATGCTAAACCATGTTACAATTTTTTATAGATAACAAAAGTTGTTGAAAAACATATTACGGAATACGGTGTTACGACCTTTACAGTCGGACATTATGGCTCATTTGATAGTTTGGTTATAGGTGTTTTAAAAGAGGTAAAGAAACGGCATACAAATATAAAAGTATATTTACTTGCACCTTACGCACTAAATCAGAATAGAAAAACACCTGAGGGGTTTAACGGAACTTTTTACCCCGAAGGATTAGAATCAGTGCCAAAGCGGTATGCGATAGTACAAGCAAATCGCTATATGATACAGCACAGCGACTATTTAATATCCTATTGCGGTATTGGTAACTCTCGGAAGTTTGTAGAGTACGCTCAAGGACGAGAGAAAAAGGGGTTAATTAAAGTTACTTTATTATAAAATCTATATCTCAATATAAATAGTACCATTGTATTGGCACTATATAACAGTGATTTATCTGCTTGTAATAACGATAATTGAAGTATGAAAACAGATACTTCAATACAAATTGGAAAAAGAATTAAACATTTTAGAGAGTTAGCAGGCATGACACAGCTACAGTTAGCAGAAAAAGTCCCGTGTGAGCCTTCTACTTTAGCACATTACGAAACTGGTAAAAATTTAGTAAGTATGACTAAATTAATTAGAATTGCAGAAGTTCTAAATGTGGAACTTTATCAGTTTTTTGTTACATCTTCGCTTAACCCTAATCCTGATACTGTTGAGGAATTAAATACTATACTTGCTAGGGCTAATAAAGTTCAGTTGAATTTAATTTATGGCATTATTAAAAGCATACTTGAACTTACTCCTATTGAATAATTGTATATGCTTTTACCGTAGTTTATATTAATTGAAATCTCAAAGTACATATAAATATTGAGATTAACCTGATTTACCGCAAAAACCGATATAAAATAATAAAAGTCATCTTGTTGCTGAAACCCTCTAAAATCAACAAAATTTTTCAGCAGTCCCTTTTCGGTCCCTTTTTGGACCCAAAATCGTATTTTTGAGTAAAACTTAATTTACCCCAAATGCACTAAAAAAGAGCCCTTTCAGGCTCTTCTAAAATGGAGGAGGAGGTGGGATTCGAACACCTAAAAATACTTTTTGTAACATTTAATAATGTGTCAAAACCTTTACTATTGTTTGATTTTAGCGATTCTTAATTTTAGTAATTTAAAATAATTTTCGGAGGCTTTTAGTAGTCTCAGCCCCCAAATAGCCCCCATTAATTTTTCTTAAGTGCTTGCCTTAAAGACAATTAATTGTTATACTGGTCTAGTTAAAAGAGAGATGAAGTGGTAGAGGTAATGTCTTATTATGTAAATAAATGAAATACTATATGTTATTTTCATTTATTTTGTAGTATAAATATAAAAAGATAGAGGAATATCATGGGTATAAAAGCAGAAATTTTAAAAGAATATGTTAGTTCTTTTGAAGAAATCAAGCCTTTTAATAAAAATACTTTAAAATATGTTGGAATAGCATTTCAATTTGATAATATTATTGATTTTGATAATAATCAAACTCTTTTTTATTCTTATGCAAAGTCATTATTGCCATATAAAACAGAAAGACCTGCTAGCGAAGGAAGTTTAGTATTAACCATTTCTCCTGTACAAAATCAGTTTGGATTTAATCAACAGAGCGAAAGTTATACAGAATACATATATACGGATAATAAAGAAAATCCTACGATAAGAGTTATAACTAATAAAAAAAAGATTGATTTTCAGTGTATTGACCCTGAAAATAATTATACATCTTTTAAAGATTTTCTTGAAAAAATTTGGAAAATTTTTACTATCTTTTGTCAGATTTATGATAAAAAAATAAATTTGATGGAAGTAGTATTGAGGAAAATAAATAAAGTTGAAATGGACGGTAATGAAACTTTTTTAAATCAGAATATTTTATATGAATCAAGTTTATTTGATAATTTCACTAATACAAATACATATAAAGAATTTACAACGGTTGAAGATTCGGGAGAAACTGTTATCTTTCGAAGTGGAATTATTAGAAATAAAGCAGAAAGCGATAATAATCTAATTATATATGATTTTACAATTAAACAAGATAATCCAAATGAATTAAAATTAGAATCTGAATTTTTGCAAGAAATGCTAAAACAATTTAGCACAAAAATATTTAACTTATATTGCTATTGTGTAAGTAAAGATTATATAGATAAGGTTTTGAATAAAAATGACTAGTAGTACTTTTATTGCAAAAGAATTAAATAACATACAAAATTCTGCCAATAATGTAAAAGCGTTTTGGTTTAATTATTTTGATATAAAACCAATAGTAGAAGAATTGCCTATTAAGCATATTAATTATCCTTTTTGGGAAGACAGAGGGCAAACGCAAATTGAAACGACTATTTATCGTGCAGTTGTTACTGATATTGATAACAGTAATGTTGTTGTCAATATTGAAAATCCATTTGAAGACCAGTCCGAATGTTATGTATTAGAACGGACTTTATTTGATTTTGACGTAAAAATTGATGATTGGATTGAAGTAATTATTGAAAATATTCCTGGCCAATCATGTATAAAAACTCGTAAGTATATAAAAAGTTTATATTACAAGAATAGAGAAAATCAAGTAATTTCTAACATATTAAAAAATATTAATGAGGAAGATGACTTCTAGTTTTGATATTCATATTTTTGGAGATGGGGCAGGAGAAACAATACTCATAGAATTTGAAAATGAAAAATTGGGTATTGTTGATTTTGGTTATAAACATTTTCTATCTTGGTTTGACAATTTTTTAAAATCAAAATCATCCCCTACCATTGAATTTTTATTATGGACACATCCTCATGATGACCATACAAGATACTTATCTGATTTATTAATTTATTTAAAAAATAATAATTATACAATCAAAAATTTTTTTAGATTTCCATTCAATAAATTTAAACAATTATCTGAATTATTAGATATAGGGCTTGAACAAAAATATGAAATTATTGTAAATTCTCCATTTATTTATACCGAAAAAGCAAAACCTAAATATCTTTTAGATTTGTGTAACCAAATTTCAGAGTTGAAAAAGGAAGGGATAATATTAAACTCTGAAGGAATCAAGTTTTCAACAGAATTATATAGAAAAGATTTATTACAAAAAGAACTATCTATTCATTGTCTTGCGCCAACAGAACAAGAAATTGATAAGTACATCGATTTATTTCAATCATTTTTAGAAAAAAGATTTCCTGCTTCAGAACTATACTTAGATTCAGGAAAACATAATATTATATCTACAGCAATATGTATAAAATTTGGTGAAAATAATATTATTTTAGGTGGAGATGTAGAAAATCAAGCTTGGTCAAATGCAATGAACATAGAAAGAGGTCAAGAATATACCTGTTGCAACCTAACTTTGCTTAAAGCTCCACATCATGGAAGTGAAACTGCATATTTAAAAGAAAATTGGAATAATTGGGGGCAAGATTTTCATACAGCGGTCACAACATACAATAAATCAGGATTACCAAAACCACAAGGTATTCAAAATATTTTAAATCATACAAAGAAGATTTACATTTTAAAAGACATGCATAATAATTTATTATTAGGCGAAAAGCTAAGGTTAATGTCTGGTAAATTAAAAAATCAAGAAGATATAACAACTTGTTCTAAAGCTACAAGCCATATCAAATTTAGCCTTAATCTAAATGGCGATATCGAACAAGAATGGTTATAAAACCTATTTACAAATCTTTAAATTACTATAAAACTCATCCATTTTATTTGCGACCTGTGCCTCTTTAGATTTGATAATGTGGGAGTAGGTATTCAGAGTTACATTTTTGTCAGCATGTCCGAGACGACCGCTTACGGTTACAATGTCCCCACCTGATGAAATCAATAGACTTGCGTTAGTATGGCGGAGTTGGTGAAATGGTATCTTTGGCAGGTTATGACGATTTAAAAACTTTGTAAACCACTTATAAGGGAGTTGTGTACTTATCGGACTACCATCCTCATGCAAGAATACATATTGACCGTTTTGCCAAGCGGTACCAAATTTTAACCTATTTTCATTTTGTTGTTTTTTGTATTCCTTCAAAAGAGATATTACTGTCTTTGAGGCTGTAACAGTTCTTACTCCGGCATCCGTTTTCGGTTTACCTTCAATGTTTCCATAACCCTTTATATAGTGTCGTTGCTTATTGATGTTAACTTCGCAGGTCAAAGTTAATATCTTCCCACTTTAATCCTGTAAGTTCACCTTCTCTTAAGCCAATATCAATAGCGAGGTAAATCATAGTCATATACATTAACGGTTCACTTCTCAGTGCATTGAGCATATTTGCAACTTGTTTATCATTGTAATACTTAGCTTTGGATTTGTTAATTTTTTGCGGTTTTGCTCTTTCAGCAGGATTATTTATAATAATGTTCCAGTCAACCGCTGTAGATAATATCGAATGAATGACTATATGATGATTACGGATTGTTTTTCTAGTCAATTTCTTTTCAGAATTACCCTTAAACATTCTATTAAAGTCTAATTTGTAAGTATTACAGAGTTTTTGAGCTGTGCTGTAATTTGTTGCCATGCCGATTTTCAACCTTCTGCAAGTTTTAGATGATATTCCTGTAGTTTTGATTATGTGAGAAAGTTTCAAGGGTTCAAGATATTTTGTCAGGTGTTTAGTAGGTGTAAACCTGCCGTCAAGTCTTGCCCCTTCTTCATCAAGGCTATTGTAGAATTGTATCAAATGATGTGGTTGTAACTTACTAAGTGTAATATGTCCTATAACAGGCAATATCCTGTTAAGTATGATTTTGTATGATACAAGAGTCGTAGGTGCTAAGTTTTTCTCTGCGTAGTCAGCAAGCCATTTTTCAGCAAATTCTGCAAATGTACTACCATCCAAGTACAAGCCATTTTCTACTTCCTGTTGGAATAACACGCATAAAGTATTGAGTTCTTTTTGCCGTTTGCTTGCTGACATATTCTCTGGAAGTTTAACGGTTTTTGAAACTCGCCTGTGTTTACCGTTTGAGTCATACCCCATTGACACAACTATTTTATATGAATTCTTTGATTTCTGCTCGTAGTAAGCCATATATACCTCTATTGCTAATTATCACTAATTCGCAAACCAAATACCCTCATTTTCTTAAATTTATATGCACCAAAAAAGGAAGTGTCGAGGGAGTGATATACCGATATTACTGATACTAACCGATACATATAGTATCAGTCAGTATCGGATGTATCGGTTATTTTTAATTGAAGAGCGAATCTACATCATCTGCAAAGAGTATTCCTGTATGAAATTTATGTTCACGTCTGCCGTTACTGCCATTTACACTTGGTGCGGTATAGATTATACCGTCAATATCACGCATTAAGTTGCTGTATTTTCGCAACTTTCTTCCTATGGTTTCAGGCTTTTCATCTACATTGATGTTGCATTTATCAATAAATGCATTTAGGAGTTCTTGTGCAGTTCCACGCCAGCTTGCCTCTATTTCAATTAGCTTGCGAAGTGCTTTAATTACAAGGTCATTTCCATATTCTCGTATTTCTCGTTTTTTCTCTTGTATTTCGGCATTACCTTCACAAGTCCATTGGCAGGTAGATCTATTGAATCGTAAATATAATTCATCAAATTCAACATCTCTACCAGTAATATGAAGCTTTGCTTCATCTGATTCACGACTATCTTTATCTAAGATGAAGATAGTATCAGCAACCCCCATAATACCGTTTGTACCTGATATTTTATTGAAAATATCTGTATCTTTTTGTTTCCGCAAGTGATGTACCAACAAGACAGTGATATTGTACTTATCAGCAAAACTTTTTAACATACCAACTTCTCTGTAATCTGCGGCATAGGCACCTTCTTGCTTGCTGGCTCCCGAACGAATTTTTTGTAATGTATCGATTGCTATTAACTTTGTTTTAGGGTGTTCTTGCATGTGTTTCTCTAGTACATCGATTAGTCCATTTGCAAGTGAGGGGGCTTTAATTACGAAATTGAAATTTTCAGGAATTTCATTTTCACTAAAGATTTTCCCTAAACGATTTTTTAATCTATGACGGCTTCTAGGGCTAGGTATAGAGTTTCACCTTTGTTCGTATGGTAGCCTAAGAAGTCTTTACCCATTGAGGCACTAAGACAAATTGTTAGAGTCAACCAACTTTTACCTGCTTTCGGTTGAGCAACTATGAGTGCTAAGCCTTGTGGTAAAAAATCCTCAATACACCAATTTATTGGTGCAAGGTTTTGTTTTATTAATTGTTTAGCTGAAATAAGTTCCAGTTGCGATATTTCTTTTGTATTATCATTCTTGCCTCTTGGCAATCTGCAAAGCTCATACTTAAAGTAATCAATCGCCTGCATTTGTGATAAATTTCTTGTTGCCATGAGGTAATCTATTATTGACCCGCCTGCACCTCCGTGAGCACCAAAACATTTGAATGTCTTTGATTTTATATAATAGATGAAATCATCATGGTGACCACATATAGGGCAATATTTATACATAATATATGTTTTAGTTCTGCGTGTTATTTCTCCACATGCCTCATTTAGCAAACTTTCAAAATCAAAGTTTGCTTTTAATTTATCTAGTTCCGTTAATTCATGTTTTTCTGATGTTACCTGTTTACTACCAAGTTCAAGAATTTTGTCAAAGCTAACAGTTTTGTTTAAAGTTTTAACTTTTTTATTTGTTCCAAAAAAGATTCTGTCAGCATTGACACAACTTTTATCTGCTTGCGGAAATAATGCAACTAATGTAGATGCGATAAGCAACCTTCTGTTATCATGTTTTATAGGCTCATTCAACTTAAACATTATTCTGAATTTTGGTTTGTCTGCTGTATTTGAAAAGGTTTTATAACAGAGTGCAGGTAGCACTCCGTTATCTTTACAGATTTTCATAGCCTCTTTTGGTGTTAGGATTGGCAGCGTTTCGTCATTGTTATCAATATCAACTCCAAAAATCTGCTGTTCTTTCCAGTTAGAAGCTCCGAGACCACTTTCAAGAATGCCAGGGCTGAAAGATTTTCCCTGTTCAATCTCTGTTGCAAGTTCATAAATCGTTAAGTATTTAGCCTCACTCTTTTGAGTTCGGCTTTTGATACCTCCGATTTCTTTGCCTTCGGGTTTTTGTGCATATGCTTTGCTGTCAACCTGTACTAAAATTTTTGAATTTGTGTTAGTCATTATAACCTCCTTTTTCTGTTATGTTTCTAATACTGTTACTATCTGATACTGTGGCATCATCGCCGTTATTCAGATAATTAATTAAGCTGTCCAAGTTCAAAAGGTATTTAATTCCGGAACGGACATACTTGACTTTCCCTTGTAGAACTAACTGGCGCACATAGTGTTTTGTAAGTCCGATAACTTTTGCAGTTTGTGCAATACTTAGCATTTTGGGAATTTGAATTTCTTTCATTTATTCTCCTTTCGTTTTGTACTACACAGACATATAAACATTTGCAGTTGACTCTGTCTTAATTTTTTGATAGTTTTGTTAATAAATTGCATACTTTTTATAAAAATTATCAAATTGTTAACAATGAGGTTAAACATGAACACTTCTGATTGGAAAGACGGAAAATTTATTGTCGGAGAAAGATTTAAAGAGTTACGGGAATCGTTAGATAGAGTTATGGGAAAATGTACTCAGGAAGAACTTGCTAAAGAGCTTGGCATGAGTAAAGGACAAATATCAAATATAGAAAACGGCAAAAGAACACCATCACTGAATGAACTAATAAAGTATAGTGATAAATTTAGAGTTCCTATAGAATATCTTTTAGGAAAGATTGACACAAAAAGTTATAAAAATGTAGATATAGGTCATTATTTTGGTTTAAACGATAAAGCTGTAGAATGGTTCAAAAAAGAAGGACAAAAAGACTTTTCTCTTGTAACTGTTATAAATAATATTTGTGAAATTAATTACGCAACAGAGTTTTTCATGTCGTTGTTAAAGTATTTTAAAGAAGATTGTGCAGATTGGACTAGTAACAATCGCAAATTATTTGTCGGTGATATTGATGATAAAGAAAAAATTATACTGGGAAAAATGATTTCTGCAAACACCTTGAATGAGTTAACAAAATTAAAATTGTATCAAACATTATCAACAATGAAAAATATTTTTGACAAAAAAGGTTTTGATTGTAAAGACTTTTCTTGTTTAACAGAAAAGAATATTGAGCATTGTCTTCGTGTCGTAGTTGATATTGAAGAATAAAATTTTATTATTCCTTATTCACCAGAAAAATATTACACTGATTATTTTATACTTTTATAAAACTGATACATCAACTTAATATCAGCTTGTTCAGTTCTGATAGCTTCGATTAATTCTTTTTTCAATTCTTCTTTTTCGTCAAGATGTTTGAAGTTAAAAAGCTCTGTTGGTTCGACTTCAAGGGCTGTTATAATTTTTGAAAGCGTTTCAGCTGTAACAAAGTTATTTCCACATTCAATCTTACTCAGGTTTCGTTCACCCACATCAATCATCTCTGCGAGTTGTTCCTGAGTTAAATTTTTTCGCTGACGGAGTTCTTTGATTCGTTTGCCTAAAAGTTTCTTGATATCTATGTTATTTTCCATTTTGCCCTCTTTGCTCTTATAATAATCTATTCATTCTGTTAAAATAACGAAACAAAAAACTCTTTATAACTTGACAAAGAGCTTTTAATTTCTGATAATAGAGTGTATAAATTCTGTAAAACTGAAAAACTTTGCTTTTTATGGCGTGTAGTGTACATGGGAGTAGCAAATGGAAGAAAATAAAAAAGATAAACTTAATAAAATTGCTAAAGAGATAGAAATATGCAAAGCCTGTGCTTTATGAAAAACCGTATAAAATCAGTAATTTCAAGGGGTAATGAAAACGCAAAAATTATGCTAATAGGTGAAGCTCCTGGAAAGTTAGAAAATGAAACCGGCAAACCTTTTGTTGGTAAGTCCGGACAGCAATTAAATGATTTACTTTCTAAAGTTGGTTTTAATCCTGAACAAGATATTTATTTTTGCAATGTCGTAAAATGCAGACCTGTAAAAAATAATAAAGACAGAAAGCCCCAAAAACAGGAAATAGAGTCCTGCGTAAAATATCTCAATGCGCAAATAGAAGTTGTTAAACCTGAAATAATTATACTTTGCGGAAATACAGCCAAAAGGCTTTTTAAAATTAACGAGCCTATGAAAACAGTTCATGGCAGTTGTATTGACTACAACAAAATAAAACTAGTCCCTGTATACCATCCGAGAGTCAGCATTACTGATGAGGTTAAATTCAATGATTTAAAGAAAGTTAAAAAGTTGGGAGGTAATTGATGAAAAAGCTGATATTTAACATTTTTGTAATTATGTGTTTAGTTTTGTCTGCTCCTTTATGCTTTGCGATTGATTGGGCAGCTTCAGCTCCTGCATATTTTCCAAAACAAAAATCAACCCCAAAACGGCAAGCGTCAAGTGCAACGATTCAGGCGTTTTATGATAGTTGGGCTGATAATATAGGTAAAGATATTCAAATTAAAACTTTTGATACAGAATTTATAGGTATAGCTTATAAGGAAGAAATAACTAATGATGTCTTTCCTAAAGTGATTATTCCAAAAACAGCGGATAAGAATTTTATCTCCTGTAATTTATATGGAGGAATTTTTAACAACACTGCCTATAAAAAATTAAAAACACCATTATTGTATGATTCCGAACACAACATATGTATTGCTGCAATAGCAGTGAGGGATTATTCAAATACAGATAATCCTTATTTTGAAGAACCCAAAGAAATGCGAAACATTGTAAGTATATCGGGATATTTCCCTGATATCCCACAAGGTAGTATTAAACTGAGAGAAATCGCATTAATTCCAAGTAATGCTAAGGATGAAAAGAAGATCGAAAAATATGTTAAAAAAACAATGAAGTTATATAAAAATTTTTTAAGGGCTGAGGCATTAGGTGTTTCTATAGATAAAGTTCCGTCTAAATTTTCTCAAACTATGCAAAAAGGTCTGATTGATATACTTGAATGTGCGGGAGGTCTATTATTAAATCCTTAAAAACAATTTTTTCAATAATGCTAATAATTTTATTTATGCAAAGTATAGTATTTGCAGGTGAAAATGTTACATATAAAACAGTAGGCAATACAACTACTTTTTATTCCAAAGGCGAGGTCGTTGGCACGTATCGAACAAAAAGTATGCCTAGCGGTCTTGTTGAAACAGAAGCCTGTTACGGTGATTTATGTCATTATGAAGTTATGACATCTATGATGGCAAAAAATTACATTTATACTATGAAAAAACAATTAGAAGTTCTTTCTGCCATTGGACAGTCTTTTGAAGAACATAAAAAACAAGAACAAGAGAAAGAACGAATTAGACAGGTAAACAAATCAATCATTGTAAAACAGGTTACGATAACCTCTCCTAAAGGTGAAAAAATATCCTTACAGGAAGATAAAAACGGTGATGACTATTTAGTTATAAACGGGAAAAGAATTGAAACTATCGGTCAGGGAATTGCAACTTATAAAGATGTTGTTTATGACCCCTATCCTGAAAATTCTCAACTTGAAAACGCAATCGCAACAGCTCAAAGAGAGGATATTTATAAAACAAAGAAGCGGAGCTATGAAGAAATAATTTATTCATCTACCGACCTTTGTGATTTATTCAAAATTGTTTATAAATTAAGGCTTGACTATGGGGTAAGTTATGAAGATGCACAAAAGTTAATGACTTTCGGGATCGATAACAGGCATTACAAACCGAGTGATTTATTATTCCCTAGCGAAAAACAGGCTATTAAATTTCAAAAAAATCGTGAAAGTACTTCCGAAAAACTTAAAAATATTACTTTCCCAAAAATTTAGAGGATAAAAATGGATAGAAAAAGAATTATTACTTTATCAGTTATAGTACTTATCTTATTAGCAGTAGGATTGACCTATGCAAATTTAGGAAATTTCCAAACTAATAATCGCTACAAATTAGGTCAAAGTGATGAAGAAATTTGTATTAGGTGGAGTCATAATGTTCAAACCTGTAAAAATAATGCTGATTATAGAAAATTATATGTAAGTGTCATAAAAAACGGCGGTTGTATAACGAGTGTTCCTGATGTTGGGTTTATGGTTAGAAGTTGGGGTTATTGCAAGGAAACTTCAGAGAAAATTAATCTTTTGTTCTTACCTACTGGCGAAGTATTTAACTTTATTGAAGAAGGTGAATACGGAGGATTTTTTATTAAACCCCTTACAAATGAAGAATACGAACAGGCGATAAAAGAAACTGTATATTAACTGCTTATTTTCTTGATTTTAATTCGGTCAAATAATTTCATTATTTCGTATTCTTGCTCACTGTCTGATACATTTTCAAAAAATTTAATCAGATTAATTACATCATTTTTGCAAATTTTGATTTTATGAACAAGTTCTGAACCTTCATACTGGTAATATGGTATTTTCTCTTTTGACAGAATTTCAACTTTCTTTAAATCAGCACCCTGTAATAGCTTGTTTATACTGCCTGCACCATATTTTTGAAATAAAGCACTAATTCTTGAATCATTTACAAATAGTTCAATACCAAATTTTTCTTTTATTTCGGTATTATTTAAGCCGATTTTTATTGCACTAAGAATAATAAATTCATCTTCTGTCAGGAACATTTTTCGCCTCCGATTTTCTAACATTAACTTATTATAGAGATATTTAAAAATCTTGCTCCCAAATCCTTGGTTTCAATTGGTATGAAAGGGGTTTAAGCCTGTCTATTTTAAAAATTTATTAATAATAATGCATATTTATTAAAAATTTACATAAAAATACTTGTACACATGACAAAATGCAGAATTTTCTAAAATCCAGTAAAATCAATGTTTTTCTTTTGCAGCCCCCAAACAGCCCCCTAAATGGCAAAATTGAGCAAAATTTGCAATATAAAAATTTGCTCCAAATGCACTAAAAAAGAGCCCTTTCAGGCTCTTCTAAAATGGAGGAGGAGGTGGGATTCGAACCCACGGAACGCGTGAACGTTCGACAGTTTTCAAGACTGCTCCAATCAACCGCTCTGGCACTCCTCCAAACGATTTTTTGGATACTATTTATTCTATCTGCACAAAATTATTTGTCAAGTGAATTTTTTTTATTAACGGTTAAATTTATTGCTTATTTTTTAAGTAAACGCTCCTCCCGAACAAGTTTATGAGCTTCTTTGTATCTTTTCAGCATTTCAGGATGAGCCTGCCAGAATTTTTTATAAAAACCTTTTTTCGCTCGCGCCTCTCGTGCATCCAATAAATTCCCCTGAATTTCTTTTCTAATCACAAGCCGTGTAAATGTAGATTGCTCTTGCGCAAATTGAGTCATTGCAGCTCTTACCTCAGGAATTTTTTCCCAAACAGCTTTGTCAAATTCACGAATTTTCTTTATACGTTCAGGGTGAAGTTTATCATATTCTTTCATTCTTTGAGAATGAGCTTTCCTGTATTCGGGAGTTTTGCAGAACTGCGCAGCATGTTTGTTTCTTGCACGCATTAAGTCGGGATGTGCAGCATTCCAGGCCATAGTTTTTGCAGCAATTTTTGCACGGCTGTCAGGTGAAGATGCCATAAGTAATGTTTTATAATTAGTATTATAGTTTACAAACCCAATCTTTTGCAAAACCCAGGCAAGGCTGGTTCGGCCATCAAGCCCCATTTCTTTCGCAACTTCATCCTGTGATTTTAGTTTACCCCAGAATTCCTGCAGTATTTTTAAAGAGAAATTATCTTCAAGATATCCGCCCGCTACAAGCTTTTTAATATTATTGCTGTATCTTTTAAAAGAAATATGAGCCTCTTTCATTCCAGAAAATTCAGGGAATAAACTTTTTGCTTCATCTAAAGTTTTACATTCTAACAGCGGTGCATATGTCTTCAAATGAACTTCTTTTAACGTCGGCAGCGGTTTAGTGCCCTTGTCAACAATTCTTCTCACTTTTTTTAATATACGTTCAGGTAAAAGATTAGATCTTTTTTCAAGAATGTAGTACAAATCAATAGGTTTACCGCCTGTAAAAGCCGGCTTTTGATTAAACTTTATAGAACTATACGGGGAATATTGTACACTGCTAACTAACATATATCGAATAAAACAACTAAACACAGAAATTTGCCATGAATATAGGACAGGACTTAACATTTATTCATTTTTCCTGCTGAATAGCAGACAGCATGTTGTAATATTTTTTATTTTCATGCTAATATTTGAGCATACACTAAATTTAAAAGGAGAAATATAAACATGAAAACTTATGAATTGCTGGCAATATTCAAACCAAACCTTGATGCCGAAGAAGCAGAAAAAATGATTTCAAAAATCAGCGACAATATTGTTGAATTCGGCGGAAAAGTTGAATCAACAGACAAAATCGGCAGAAAGAAATTAGCATATGAAGTCCAAAACTTCAGAGACGGATTTTTTACATCAATGGTAATGGAATTACCTGCTGACAAAGTTGCAGAATTCAAAAGACAATTACGTTTGAACGATAACATTTTAAGAACAATGTTTCTGGAAGTTTCTAAAAAAGCAAGCGTATAGGATTGAGGTAAAAAATGTCAATTGCAAAATCAGTTGTAACAGGAACAGTATACAGAGCACCGGAAAAACGTTTTACACAGAATAACGTTGCCGTTTCTGCATTTGTTCTGAATATAGGCGAAAGAGATGAAATTCTAATCAGAGTAGTATCTAAACGTCAGGCCTTAGATGAAATAATTGATAACCTTGACAAAGGCGAAAGAGTACTTGTTGAGGGCAGATTACAAACAGCAGCCGTAAAAATGGACGACGGTACTGAAAAAAGAATTTACGAAATCGATGCCAATACAATTGAAAAATTAGGTGAAGGTGCAATGGCACCGGCTTCATCAAATTATGGAACAGAAGAAATCGTTAAATTTGAATCTGATGATTTGTCAAATGAATTAATCGGAGAGGACGAAATTCCGTTCTAAGATTTTCGGTAGGGCACCGCGTGGCGAAGCCACCCAGCCCGTATGGTGGAGCAAAACCACGCTTTTTGCGACAACCCGAAAATCTCAAACAATAGAAAACACATATTCAGGTCGAGTGTCAAAGACACAAAATAGAAAGGTAAATTAAAACAAAATGGTAAAACAAGATATGTCAAAAGACAAAAAACGTAAAAATTGCAGTCTTTGTGTAGATAAGGTAACAGAAATCGACTACAAAGACGCTGCAAAATTAAAAAGATATTTGACAGAAGCAGGCAAAATCATTCCTCGCCGTATCACAGGCAACTGTGCAGAACACCAGAGAATGATTGCAAAAGCTATTAAACGCGCAAGAGAAGCTTCTATCATTCCTTATGTTTTTGACTAAGCATAAGATACAGAATCTAAAAAGAGTCCTTAATCGGGCTCTTTTTTGTTGACCTTATTAGTAAAAAATGATATAATAAAAAGGTACACAATTATACGGAGGATTTAAGAATGGGTGTAAATACGCACTATCACTACTTTGCCAGCAAGGGGGGGGGGCAGTAGCACATCCTCTCGTCGATTGCTTGACTTTTTTAATTTCCTTAACTATAATTCTATTAATGGTAAGTATAGTTTTGGAGGTCGCATGAGGAAATTTGGCTTTACTTTGGCTGAGGTGCTTATTACTTTAGCTATTATTGGCGTAGTAGCAGCAATGACAATACCGACACTTATTGCTAACTACCAAAACAAAAGCTGGAATACTGCGGCTACTGTCTTTGAAAGAAAATTAGAAGAAGCTTTGAAAACTATGAACACACAGCAGACTTTAGCTGGGTATAATAATACTGAAGACTTTGTTAATGAGTTAAGCAAACATTTTAAAATTACCAAAATTTGTAAGAATGATGCCCTTACTGATTGTTTTGAAGATAAAGTATACTGGGGTACTGATAACGAAGAAATAGAGATTGCTAATATTAAATCAGCCAGCAAGTTTGGTCAAAAAGATTGGAATACTGAAACTATAGGAGTACAATTTGCTAATGGTACTACAGGTATTGTTGCATACAATCCTGATTGCAGACAAGATCCTTATTCTAATCAAATAACAGGTACAAGTTGTTTAGCTTTATTATATGATACTTCTGGTATGAAGAATCCTAACACGC
>CANUDF010000036.1 GCA_947857085.1 Candidatus Gastranaerophilales bacterium
GTTTTTATATACATGTAGGTCTAAAGTGTAAAGGAGTAATATGCTTCGAGAAACTTTAGAGATGAATATAAAAAGATTAATAGATTTCTTGATATATTCAAAAAACTTCCTGATAAGAAAAAATCCTTTAAAATCACTGAAAAATTCAGTGATTGACGGATTAAAAGATTTTCTGACAATGAAAAAGAAGTTAAAAATGGCACAATACAGGTTAAATTACCACCGCCATCAACTCAACAAAATGGAACAATTAATTGCAGAAAACAACGAACATAACTTCTTAAAAGGAAAAAATCTCAACGAAACCAGATAGAAGGAAATAAAATGGGATTAATTAATTCAACAATTAGATTAAATATGTTGATTGCGCAAAAATTGGATTTAGAATATAAAATCCAATTGATTACTCAATCCCAGATGAATTTAGCTCAGTCAGTAAGCGATTTGATGCAAGTTGGTACAGAATACGATGATCCTGATTCTCCTATGGCAAAAATGCTTGCACAGCGGCAAGCAAAATTGAAAGTGCTTGAGCAGCGTCTTGTACAGCAGATGAATCAGTATAAATCCAGACTCGATATGGTAACTACAGAAATTGAGTCTTGTACTGCAATGAGAGACAAAAATATTCAGATAGCTTTTAAATATTAGTCTGAACAAACAAGCTGATAATATCATTTAACGCTGCATACTGTCTTTGATACTTTTGTGCTTGTTTTTCTAAAATACCTATCTGTTTTTTGTATTCCATAATAGAAGCCTGACATTCACGGGAAGAATTATTCAAACCTTCCTGAACCTGTTGAGCTTCTTGTAAAACACTTTTCATAGAAATTCCGAGTGCTTCCATTGTTTGCTTAATGATTAAAGCACCGGTTTGTTTAGTAACCCCTGTCGGCAATTTTGTAATTAATTGTTTCAAAACTGCTACGTTAGACGGAATTTCAAAATCATCAAGTTCAGACGGTACAAATGCTTGGGGCTGTAAATTAATTTGAGGAGCCGCAGGCTGAATTACGGGTTCTGTAAAAACAGGTAACTCTTCGTCTTTTTCACTAAAAATATCGTCATCTTCAAAATTTAATTCATCTTGAACAGGTTCCTCATGTTTAACTGAGGGAGTATTCTCAGGTTGAATATTGTTTTCTTCTATATCAAAGTCATTTACAACTGTGTCACTCATTGGTGTAATTTCTATATCTGACTGCATTTTCAGTGCTTCAACAATTTTTTTGCCAACGCCTTCAGTCATTCTGTTATTAGCCATGTTTCCCTCATAAATTAATATCTGAACACGCTTAATTGTAATTAAAACAAAAAAATAATTCAACAAAATAACTTTTTTGGCTTAATAATATGAAATAGAATTGATTAGGATAGGATTTTATGCTATTATAATAAAAGGTTTAAGGGTAGATATGAGAGAATTCAAATTTGATAAAATAAAAGAACTGAAGTATGGAGAAAATCCTCACCAGAAAGCAAGCCTTTATACTTGTGAAGAGATGGCTGAATATGAAGTTCTTTTTGATAAAGAACTTAGTTATGATAATATATTAAATCTGTATGAAATCACAAGAATTTTAAGTGAATTTTATGATGTTCCTGCTGTGGTAATTATGAAGCATGCGTCATGCTGCGGCGTTGCATTAGGAAAGAGTATCGAAGATGCTTATAATAAAGCTTTTGATTGTGATCCGGTGAGTGCATTTTATGGTTCAATAGGTTTTTCTAAACCGGTGGACTATGAAACAGCAAAGCATGTTAATTCTATGGGGGTAAAAGTTCTAATTGCACCTGAGTTTCACCCTAAAGCGCTTGATTTAATGAAAGAAAATGCCGGTTTGAAACTTGTTAAATTAAATACTCCGTTAAAGGATTTCAGGACAATGTGTAATGAAGAAATAAAAATGACACCTTTCGGAGTTTTAATACAGGATAAAAACAATAGTGAACTTGACAAAGATTTATTTAAAGTAGTAACAAAAACAAAACCTACCACAGAACAGATAGAGGATGCAATTTTTGCGTGGAAGGTAATAAAACACACAAGCACAGATTCTGCGCTTGTAGCAAAAGATTTTGCGACACTTGGAATAGCAAAGAATGAAACTAATTCTGCTGCTGCTGTTGATTCAGCATTAAAAATTGCCTGTGACGGTTCAAAAGATGCCATTATAGCAACCGACGGTATTATATATTCTCAAGATGCAATATATGCCGCCGTACAAGGGCGTATCGGATTAATAATACAGCCCGGCGGATCACATAAAGATAAAGAAATTATAGAACTTGCTGACAAATATGGTATAGCAATGATTATGACAGGAATTAGAAATCACAAATATTAGAGGGATTATGGAAATAAAAGCTTGGGATGATTATTTTTTAGATCTTGCAAAAACTTGTGCCAGCCGTTCAAATTGTATAAGAGCGCAGGTCGGTGCAGTTATTGTCGGTGAAGATAAAAAAATCAAGGCAACCGGATATAATGGCACCCCTTCAAAAGTAGAATCCTGTTATGAACGCGGTGAATGTTACAGAATAAAACATAAAATAGAATCAGGCACTTGTTATGAAACCTGCCGATCAATACATGCAGAACAAAATGCTATAATACAAGCAGGTCAGGATAGATGCAAAGATGCTACAATGTATATTTGGGGGCATAATTTTATTTGTATTTTATGTAAAAGATTTATCGTACAGTCCGGAATCAAAAATTGTGTCCTGAAAAAGGACGAAAATTCACCGATAGTGCGTGTTTCAGTAGATGATATAAGGAGGGAACTAAATGCTCAATAGTCTGTATGTCGGGGGGGGGGGCACAAAAAAACTAGCTTCCTCAAGGAAATTTGACAAATTTGTAAAAAAGAAGTATAGTTTAAATATAATGAACTATATATTTTGCAGAAAATTAGGCTTTACATTGTCAGAGGTATTAATAACTCTTGCAATAATCGGGATAGTGGCTGCACTAACAATACCAAACTTAGTCCATAATTTTCAAATAAAAACTTTAAGAACTCAATTTAAGGAAGCTCAGTCCATAATAACTCAGGCAGTTGGAATGATGAAAGCCAATGAAAGTTTGCCGAGTTTGTATAATTATTATACTGCATATGACAGTGAAAATGGTTATTATAGGACTGATGAATTTGCAGAAGATATTAAACAATACGTAAAAATACAAAAGGAATTCAATGATACAAAGACTGAAGTTCCGGATTATTACACCTATGACGGTTCAAGATTGTTTAGTTCCTCTGATACATCACAATATGTAGAATTTAAACCAAGCTTAATATTAGCTAATGGTGCTTATTTTAGAGCTTACCCTGCAGGCAGTCTTGATGGTATATCTCTTTATTTTTTAATTGATATAAATGGGGCAAAAGGACCAAATAAATTAGGTCATGATTTTTTCCAATTTATTATAAAAGATTCGAGGGATATAGTTGACGGCAGGAAAATGACAAAACTATATACTGATGAGGAGTTGGAAGACCAAAATTATCAGGGTATGCTCGGGATACCATGTTCAATAAAATCAAAGCAATCGTCAAACGGTATAGGATGCACCTGGTATGCAATGCACGATATATGTCCTGATGATGAAACCAAGGGATATTGGGAATGTCTTCCTAAATAATTTTAACCCGAGTCCTTTGTCATGACTTTTTTCTAAAAATCATTAAGTATTTTGTATGAAATCGTGCATTTTATCTACATAAAACAGAGGATTTATGCATGATAAGTTAAACATATTCTACAAAATTACGTTAGAATATAGAAAGAAAGGCAGGACAAATGGACAATAGTTTTTATCCGCATTATGACTTGGCAGGGAGAATACAGCATACCAAACTTGATACAGGTTTGAATACCGGTATGCCGCCGGCGCGTTTAGACAGGGTCGAATCTAATGCCTCGCCTGATTTTAAGCAGGTAATGTCCGGTCTTATCGAAAATTTTAATGCCGAGCTGAATGCTCCGGATAATCTGTTGAAAGACGCTATGTCCGGTAACGGAAATGTTGATATTCATGATGTTATGACAGCAATGGCAAAATCCGAAATCAGCGTAAACGTTGCGACTCAAATGGTTGGAAAAGTCATACAAGCGTATGACAGAATTATGCAGATTCAGGTGTAAAATATAGTATAATGTTAGTTAATTAGTGGGATTGAAATGGACTTTCAGAAAATTCTTGAAAATAAACCTTTATTATACGGGATTATAGGCGGTGTTGTATTACTATTGGCATTATTTGTAACAATAGGGATTGTAAATTCTTCAAAGTCAGGTAATGGTGCCGCAAAAGTTGTAAGCGAAAAGGTAATAAAGGAACCCCTGGACTTACTGACAACTGATAATCTTGGTAAAGCAATAGAAATACAGGCGCTTCTTGCAAGAGAAGGTATAGATGCAAGCCGTAAGCTTGATGGTACGAAGTCTACAATATTCCTTAAACAATACACTCAGAGCCAGAAAGACGCAGCACTTTTAGCAATTGTTAAAAGCGGTTTGATGGATCAAAATGTAGGTCTGGAAATTTTTGACAAAGGTGATTTTACATCAACAAAAGAAGACAAAAGAATTAGACTTGCAAGAGCTATTAACGGAGAACTAGCAAGATTAATACGTAAAATTCCTCCTATTGAAAACGCATCTGTATTTATTTCAATCCCGGAACAGACAATGTTCACCTCAATGCAAAAACCTGTAACGGCAACAGTTCAAATAACCATTCCTGCCGGTGACAAATTGGATCAGATAAAGGTTAAAGCTATAACAAACCTTTTGTTAGGAAGTGTAACTGGTTTGGAAGCTGAAAATATAGCTATTACAGATACTAACGGTAATGTATATTCAAGTATAATTGACGCTCAGGACGAAATGCTTGAAAAATTGCAGGAAAATGATAAATACATGCAGCAAAAAGTTGCAACACAACTGGACAGACTTATCGGTAAAGGCAATTATGTTGTAACAGTAAGTACATTTTTAAGACAGGCTCCTGTAGAAAAATTTACAATAGAATATGATCCTAATAAAAAGACAGCAGTAGCTGAACAAAACTTTACTGAAGGTTTGGGCGACCAGACACAGGACTCTAACAAAAATGTAAGTGCTGTAAGTGTATATTTGCCAAACGGTCTGCCGCAGGGCGGTTCAGATTCTACGCAAAACAGAAGCTATTCACGTTCAGCAACAGAAACCCAGTATGGCGTAACTAAAACTCAAACAAATGAATATATCAAACCTGGTGTTGTTGAAGAAATCTCTGTAGCTGTAACTCTTGAAAAATCAGCTCTTCCAGCAAATACGACTTTAGAAGAACTAAAGGAATTAATTGCACATGCCGCAAGTCCGAAAGTTGATCCGGAAAATGTTTCAATAGCATTTTCAGATTCAACAGACCCGTATCTTGCTTCTGATAGACCTGTCAATTTGCCAAAACCTGATGAAACGGGCAATCCATGGTGGCTTGCAATTGCACTCAGCGGTGCCGGTTTGTTAATCCTATTTAAAGTTGTATCAGATAAAGTCAAACAGGTTCAAGAAGCCAACAGGCGTGAAGTAGAACAACTGAGACAAAAGACAGCAGAACAGGACAGACAGTTAAGCGATATAAATTCAAGAGCTGCTCAATTAACAGAACGGCAAACAGAATTGGCTCAAAATCTTCTTGAACAGCAGCAGCGGGAATATATTCCTCAACAGGACGAAGGTCAGTTGCTTGATTCTCTTGCAAATATTTCGGCAGAGATATCTGATGCAGATGAAGAAGAGGCAGCTGAAAAGATTAAGAGCTGGATAGAGCAAGGGTAATAAGAAACGGTAAAAGATAATGGCAATACAGGGGTTTAATTATCAGGAATTTGCACAAAACTTGACAGCACAAGCGCAGGAGCTTGTGCCTCAGGATTTTGCGGATAATGAAAAACAATACGTTGTAAATACTCTTTTAAATTTTTCCACTTTAGCCGGAGAAGCATTATATAATGATACGGAATCTAATTTCAATGCTGATCAGGCAATGATGATTACCCAGATTATTGCGGAATGGGCTTTCCACAAATCAGTTGACCTGATACGTTCAAAACTCCCGCAAGAATTCTGGGATCCTATAATGCAGAAAATTGCATTTACCATTTTCGAAATTGCAAAACAAACATTTAAACAAGGGCTGCCTCAGGATCAAATTCTTCAGTTAATTGAACACCATGTCAAAAAGACATATCTTGACGCAATTGCTGAACTAAAAGATAAGGGCTTTATAGATGACGGTCTGATGGAGCAGGCATCAAAGCAGTCAAATATTGATGCAATGATGCAGCAAATGAGTGAGGAACAAGCAGCTGCTGAACAGACTCAATCGGCACCGCCGCAGTCTACAGGCGGAGTTACACAGCCTGCTGCACAAACACCTGTTCAGGGCGGTTCAAGTCCTAAGATTTTAAAACTTGCAACAGTTGCATTATTATTCCAAAAAATGAAGCAAGAAAAAGTGCAGACATTCTTAAACAAATTTAACCCGGAAGATGCACAGACTGTCATAAAATATATGGGAATGCAGGATTTAGAAAGCAGGGTAAGTGTAAATACTGCATTGAAATGTTTGAATGAAATCCGAACTAATTTACCTAAAGCTCAAGAATTAAGTCCGAGTAAAATAGTGGCAAAATTACAAAAAGTTACAGAAGGGATAGAACGGCAACAATTGGAAACAATGCTCAAACCGGAAAGAATGAAGGTAAAACGCCTTGTATTCAATGCTTTAGAGGGAGAGTATTATGAAGTTGCTCCGAAAGTTGCTAACATTATTGCCACCCACATACAAGATAGTGTATAATAATATTAAATCATGATTATTAAAAAGAAAAAAACACAACCGGAGGAGCTTAAACAGCAGGAAGTTGCTCAGGAGGCTTCTGCACAGAAAAAAGTCGATGAGGAGATTGTCGACCTGTTTAACCTTGACAATATTGATTTCAAACAGCGGAATGAACGCCGCAGAGGCGACAGAAGACGTGGTTTCAGAAGAATTGATGATAGAAACTTAATTTCACGAGCAAGGGAAGAAGCAGATGCAATTAGAGAAGCCGCAGCAAAAGAGGGTTATCAGGAAGGCTTAAATCAAGCAAAAACTGATATTGCGGAGCTTAGAAATTCAATTTCAACTTTTGTGAATGCAAAACAGGATGTTTTTGATAAAATAGCTCCGGAAATTCTTTCTATTAGTGTTGATATTGCAAAAAAAATAATTAAAAAAGAATTATCACAAAGTCCTGAACTTTTACTGGACACAGTATTGACAATATTAAAAAGCCTTTCAAAAGAGGAGACCAAGATTACCATAAGAACAAATCCTGCCCAGGTAAGCATGCTTAAGGGCGAGGTTCCGGAAATGGCTGAGCAATTAGGTTTAGAGGCTAAAATAATGGTAATCCCAGACGAATCTGTTCTGGAAGGCGGTTGTGTTGTAACAACAACAAACGGGGTAGTAGATGCAACAATTGATACGCAATTGGCAATAATAAGTGAGGCTCTTAAGGAAGTATAATGGCACAGGGCAGTACAAGCAGTAATCCTATAAGTGAAATTTTCTTAGCAGTATTTGTATTAACGTTACTGTTAATTTTGCTTGTTGAAATGCCTACATGGGTTATCAACTTTTCAATAAGCTTAAATATCACGCTCGGGATTGTGCTGTTGATGATAGCATTATATGTTCAAAAGACGCTTGAATTAGCTTCATTCCCGTCAATTATTCTTCTTGGGACAATGTTTAGGCTGGTATTGTCAATTGCATCAACAAGGTTGATTTTAGCAAAAGGCGAAGCGGGAGAGGTTATCGAAGCTTTCGGAACATTCGTAACCGGCGGTAACATGGTTGTCGGTGGGGTAATCTTTTTGATTATTACGGTTGTACAGTTTATGGTAATCACAAAAGGTGCTGAACGTATTGCAGAAGTTGCTGCAAGGTTTGCATTGGACGCTATGCCTGGTAAACAGATGACCATTGACGCAGACTTTAACGCAGGCTTAATCTCGCCGGAAGAAGCAACGAAAAAGCGTGAAGATTTGCAAAGAGAGTCAAACCTTTTCGGTTCAATGGACGGTGCCATGAAGTTTGTAAAAGGTGATACTATTGCAGGTATTATTATTGTAATTATTAACATTGTAGGCGGGTTATGCGTGGGCTGCCTGATGAACCAAATGCCTATTGCTGATGCCGTTTCAAAATATACAATTTTAACAATAGGCGACGGTTTGGCATCACAGGTTCCTTCATTATTGATGTCAATTGCAGCCGGTGTATTTATGACACGTTCTTCAGCCGCAAGTTCATCATTGGGTGCCGATGTTGCAGGACAAATTTTAAGTAAGCCTTATTCACTGTTTTTTGCTTCAGGTTTCTTAATGCTTTTGGCTGTAACAGGCCCTATAACAGGGTTGCCGTGGTTCCCATTTTTGGCATTTTCCATTGCTATAGGTGTTGCAGGCTTCTCTGTATTAATTAACGCGGATGTTCAATCGCAGTTGGGACAATTGGAAAATGTCCGGCAGAATATGCAGGATTTGGTTAACCCAAATAGAATGTACGAACGCTTGGGTGTTGATGTTTTAAGCTTGCAGGTTGGTTCTAATCTGCTTGTAATTGCTGATCCTGATCAGGAAGGTCAATTGCTTGCCAAAATTGCTGCTTTGCGTCAAAGAGTTACAGATGAATTGGGATATATTTTACCGAACATAAGAATTATGGACTCATCAGCATTAGATGCTAACGAGTATATGATTTCTATTCGCGGTAATACGGTTGCAACAGGTTATGTATATCCGGGAAGATTAATGGTAATTGCTGATCAGTGGGATGCAATGCGTAAAGAAGTTCCTGACGACGCAATTATCGGCATTGATCCTACATATCAAACTCAGGCTTACTGGATTACGTCTGAAGATGCAAAAGCCGCACGGTCAGTTACGGCAGTTGATTCAACGGATGTTATTGTTACCCACCTACAAGAGTGTGTAAGAAAACATGTTGATGATGTTATGACAAAAACCGACGTTCTCAAGCTTATGGAACTTGTTCGTTCACAAGACCCGACTCTTGTTAACGATCTTGTTCCGACTATCATTTCTACAAGCGACTTGAGAAAGATTTTTGTTAACCTTATCAGAGAAAAAGTATCAATCAAAGATATTATATTTGTTTTTGAAAGACTTTGTGATTACGCAAGATTTTCAAAGGAACCCGATATTCTTTCCGAGCGTTTAAGAGCGGCTTTGGGACGTCAAATTTGTTTATCAAATGTTCAAGATGATAAAGTACTCTATGCTTTGACATTGTCTCCTGAATGGGAAAAAATTCTTGACGACAGCTGTCAAAGAACAGAGCTAGGTACTATGTTTCTTTTAAATCCTATGCAGGTTCAGGAACTTATTGAAACAACTGCAACAACTCTTATGAGGGCGCACCAAACCTGTGGTAAACAGCCTGTTATCTTGTGTTCGCCAAGAATAAGACTTCCGCTTTACCAGTTGCTGGAACGTCACATTCCGACTATCGTGGTAATTTCTTATTCAGAACTCATTACTGATATTAAGGTTGAAGCAATTGACACAATAGGCGAATCTTACGCAATGGAATAGAAAATGTTTAAGAAAATTTTTACAGGATTAATAACACTCTATCAGAATATATCAAAATTGACGCCGCCTGTCTGCCGGTTTACGCCGACGTGTTCGGAGTATATGAAGCAGGCAATTCAAAAATACGGTGTTATAAAAGGCGGCTGGCTGGGTATAAAAAGGATTTGCCGCTGCCATCCTTTAAATCCAGGCGGCTATGACCCCGTACCTTAAAATTTGTAAAATAACAGGTATTTGTTATAATAAAAAAATAGAAAACAAAGGAGGAAGCATGAAAGAATTATTAAACATGAAACTCGGGGGGGGGCGTCTCCTCTAAGTAGAAATAGCAAGGGTCTTAAAGGTTTTACGTTGGCTGAGGTAATTATTACATTAGGAATAATTGGTATTGTATCAGCAATGACAATACCAACACTAATAAATAATTACGCGAAGAAAAGCACAATAAGTGAATTAAAAAAAGTATATTCAACTTTAGCTCAAGCAATTAAGCTATCACAAGTTGAAAATGGTGACATGATGTACTGGGATTTTGTGGATATGTTGCCAAGAGAATTTTTCGAAAAATATCTTGCCTCTTACTTGAAAGTTGGCTCACCGTTTCTATACAGTGATATATCTTCAGAAATAAAGTACTACAGACCAAATGGAAGCGTAGAAAAAGACTTTACTTTTTTATATGATAATGCAATAATTTATATTTTATCTAACGGTGTAGCATTGTTTTTTTCTGGAGTTAAAAATGTATATACAGGAAAGCATGTAAGTTTTCTTGTTGATATAAATGGTTATAAAAACGGTCCAAATAGATTTGGTCGCGATGTTTTTGTTTTTACAATTCATAGAGACCATGGCGTTATGCCTTATGGATATGACAAAACTTCTGATACAGATAAGTATCAGGAATTAGATAGGGATACTCTGTTGAATTCACCAAGGTATGGCTGCAGAAATGACAAAGAAAATACGTCGACAAACGGTGCATATTGTTTTGGACTAATCTTTTTTGACAACTGGGAAATAAAAGATGATTATCCTTGGTAGTTTCTTCTCTTTGAAATATTTTTTGTTCTTGATATAATTGAAGTATGAAAGATATGTTAGACAAAATTCTTCAAATAGAGAAGAAATATATAGAATTAGGACAAACTTTATCAGATCCTGCCGTAATTCAGGATTACAACAGATTTAGAGATTTATCAAAACAGCGTAAATCAATGGAAGAAACAGTTGAACTTTATTATGCATGGAAAAAAGCAGTTGACGCTATTGAAGAAGCCAAAGAAATGATTCACGCGGAATCAGATCCGGAAATGAAATCTTTCTTAAAGGCTGAAATGGAAGAAAATGAAGCAAAGCTTCCGGAATACGAAGAACGTATGAAAATCTTGCTTCTCCCTCGCGACCCGATGGATGACAAGGATATTATGCTTGAAATCAGAGGCGGTGCAGGCGGTGATGAAGCAAACATTTTTGCAGGTGATTTAGCAAGAATGTATATGCGTTATGCAGATAAACAGGGCTGGCAGACTCAGGTCTTGAGTAAAACAGAATGCGAAGCCGGCGGTGTATCGGAAATTATTATTTCTATGAAAGGTGACAGTATCTATTCGAAACTAAAATACGAATCAGGCGTTCACCGTGTTCAAAGAGTTCCCGCAACGGAATCCCAGGGACGTGTTCATACATCAACCGCAACAGTTGCTGTTATGCCGGAAGTTGACGACGTTGAAGTTGAACTTAATATGAACGATGTCGAAATCACAACCGCGCGTTCAGGTGGTGCAGGTGGACAAAACGTTAACAAAGTTGAAACAGCTGCGCGTGTATTCCACAAACCTACAGGAATTATGATTTTCTGTACTGAAGAACGTTCACAGCTTCAAAACAAAGAACGTGCTTTGCAAATTCTTAAAGCAAAACTTTACGATATGGAAGTTCAAAAGCAGATGAAAGAAATCACTGACCTGCGCCGTTCTCAAGTAGGTTCAGGCGATAGAAGCGAACGCATCAGGACATATAACTTTCCGCAAGGGCGTTTGACAGATCACAGGATTAACCAAAACCTTAACGTCTGGACTGTAATTGATGGCGAGCTCGATGAATTGATTAAACTTTTGATGGAACACGACCAAAAGCTTAAACTGGAAAAATTAGCGCAGGTAAATTAAGGCGGTATGTGTGGTAAATAGAAAATGTGCCGGGTGCGGAATTATTAAAGACAGAAAAGACTTAATAAAAATTACGGCACAAAACCCGCACGGTGACGTTATTATTAACGGCGGACCAAAAATATTTGGCAGATCCGCATATCTTTGCTATAATAATACTTGTATAGAGAATGCTTTTAAAAAAGACAGATTGAAAAAGGTTTTAAAAGCCCCTGTACCGCAAGAATTGAAAGGGAAATTATTAAATGAGTTATGAAACAGTCAGGATAAATGAATTAGCAAAAGAGTTAAACCTTACGAGCAAAGAAGTTGTAGAAAAATTTGCTCAAATAGGTGTTAAAGGTAAAACTCATTCCAGCACTGTTACTATGGAACAAGTTAAACGATTGAAAGAGTTTATTGCGTCAGGCGGGGTACAAGAGGTTAAAAAACCAAAAGCTTTTGTTGTAAAAAAAGCAAAAAATACAGAAGTAGAACAACCTAAAGAAGAAAATAAAGCTAAAGCTATTATTGAAGACGAAAAGCCTAAAATTCAAAGAGTGGAAGTTGTAAAGCCTCAAAGCCGTTTGGAAATTGTAAGGCGTGCACCGCAGAGGGTTGAGAGACCGGAATCTTCAGAAAAGAAACCTTTACCAAAAGATGCCGAAAGAAAATTCCCTCCGCGCGGCGACAGACCGGCAAGACCTCAGGGCGACAAACCTCGTAAACCTTTCAACAAAGACGGCAAACCGTCCGAAAGACCTGAAACAGGTGAAAAGAAACCAATTCAACGTCACATAATTTCTCAGGATATTTATGAAAATAAAGGCGGTTCAAGAAAACGTTCCGATAATAAGAAAAAAGAAAAAGATTTTAATTCTAAAAAAGAAGAACAGGAAAGAATTTCATTAGAAAAAGCCGCTGCTCAAAAGCATAAAAAGAAAGTTCACAAAGATGAAGTTGTAGAAGAAGTTAAACAAATAGTTGTAAATCAAGCAATGACAATTTCAGAATTGTCTGATAAAATTCAAAAAACACCGGCTGAAATTGTAAAATTCCTTATGCTTCAAGGAATTATGGCAACAGTTAACCAGCTTATTGATGTTGACGTTATTAAAAAAGTTTGTGCAGAATATGAGCTCGAAGTTCTTGATGAAGACCTTGAAGCTTTCATAGAAGAAGAATTGGAAAAAGAAGAAAAGCAAAAAGCTTTAACAGAAGTTGATAAAAAATTACTTAAAAAACGTGCTCCTGTTGTAAGTATTATGGGCCACGTTGACCACGGTAAAACAACCCTGCTTGACAGTATCAGAGCTTCAAAACACAAAATTGTTGCAACCGAGGTTGGGGGCATTACGCAGTCTATCGGTGCTTACACTGTTTATTTAGATAACAAACAGGAAAAGAAAATTGTATTTGTTGACACTCCGGGTCACGAAGCGTTTACGGAAATGCGTGCACGCGGAGCAAAGGCAACTGATATAGCAATTCTTGTTGTTGCTGCTGATGACGGTATAATGCCGCAGACAATTGAGGCTATTAACCACGCAAAAGCAGCTGATGTTCCTATTATTGTTGCCGTTAACAAAATTGATAAACCCGGTGCAAATCCTGACAGAATTTTACAGCAATTGACAGAACACGGTCTTGTTCCTGAAGAATGGGGCGGCGATACAATTACGGTTAAAGTTTCTGCTTTGCAGGGTACAGGTATTGATGAATTGCTTGAATATATTCTGCTTGTTGCAGAGGTTCAGGATTTGAAAGCCAACCCCAAAGCCGAAGCTTCCGGTGTTGTAATTGAAGCAAACCTTGATAAAGGTAAAGGACCAGTTGCAACATTACTGGTTCAAAACGGTACACTTCGCGTAGGTAATTGCATAGTTGTAGGAACAGCCTGCGGACGTGTCAGAGCATTGCTTTCAGACAGCGGCGAGAAAATTCAAAAAGCAGAACCGTCTACTCCTGTTGAGATTTTAGGTTTAACAGAAGTACCTCAGGCCGGAGATTATTTTGAAGTTGTTAAAAATGAAAAAGAAATGAAAGCTATTGTTGATAAACGCCGTGAAAAAGCGCGTGATAAACGACTTGAAGCTATGCTTCCGGCTCATATAAGACGTGAAGCTGTTGCAGGAGAAGAAGATATTCCTCAATTGAACCTGATTATCAAAGCAAATACCCATGGTTCTGCAGAAGCTGTTTCACAGGCTATTGCTCAGGTTGAATCAAAAGAAATTAAAACAAAAATTATTCACGTTGGTGTCGGTGATATTTCAGAAGCCGACGTTATGCTTGCATCTGCATCAGGTGCACTAATCCTCGGATTTACCGTAAAGGAAGATGGAAATGCTCTGGCGGCGGCAGAACGTGAAGGCGTCACAATTAAGAAATACGATATTATTTATCAAATTCTTGAAGATATTGAAAAGACAATGTTGTCACTGCTTGAACCTGAAGTTAAGCATGTTGAACTTGGTAAAGCCGAAGTTCGTCAGGTATTTACAATCGGTAAGACAACCAAGATTGCCGGCTGCTATGTAATAGAAGGTAAAATTGTAAGAAGCAAGGATGCAGTTCTGATGCGTGACGGCGTTGAAATTTTCAAAGGCGCAATTGACCAGCTGAAACGTTTTAAAGACGATGTAAAAGAAGTTGCTCAGGGCTTTGAATGCGGTATCTCTTTTGCTAAGTTCAACGATATTCAAGTCGGTGATATTATTGAGGTATCAACAACAGAGGAAGTTGAAAGAGCTTCGTTGTAAGATTTACCAAGGATAATCTTCTTTAAATACAAAGTTATCATACATAATCAACAAAGCAGAACAAGTTGCAGGAATATCTTTGCAGCGTTGTAATGCTTTTTGTCTTGATGAATAATAAGTTCGATTTGGGTAAAGATAGGGACCGAATATACGGTTTGTATTTCCCCAATATCCTTGTTGAGATATTGTTTGGTTACATATTAAAAATTGAAATTGGTCTTTACCAAATATATTGGGTAAACTTTCAGCATTTGTATCTAAAACTACATCTATACAGCTTCCGTTTTTAGTTTCAAATGTTGTTCCATCATTTAACCAAATTTTAATAGTTATATTTGTACCGTCAGGTTTATTATAAGCAGAACCGTCAGATATTTTGCTATATTTCATATATGGCAGAATATATGTTTTAAAAAAGTCCATGGTATATTGCTTGTTCAAATCAGTATCATAATTACCTTCTTCATCATATGCCATAGGATTTTTTACCCAGGTTGTTGCAGGTCCGTTCTCAATTTCGGAGAGCTGAATAGCTTGGGACATTGTAGAATAAAACTTTTTTATTTTTGATGCTTTATCTTTCTTATCAAAACTACTTATTAATGGCGGTATCGTGATTGCAGCAACAACGCCGATAATACCTAAAGTAATTAAAACTTCCGCTAAAGTAAACCCTTTATACCCAAACCCCTTATTATGTCGAGACTTTGCCACCTCTGCTAAAGTAAAACCCAGTCTACATCTTAAGCTCGGGGGGGGGTGAGTGTCTTAACCGCTTTTGTAGAAATCGTTTTCATAATATCCTCCTTTTATTATAATTAAATATTATTTTTCAAAATTTGTCAAGAATGATTAAAATTTAGTACGGATAATCATCTTTAAATTCGAAGTTATCGTATTTTTGTAATAGCACTGAACAAGTTGATGCATTGTTTTTGCACATTTCAAGTGCTTTCGCTCTTGTGTCAAAGTTTGACCATTCCTTACAACCAGTATATGCGCCAAAGTTTACAGATGAATTTGTTATACCAGAAATACATTTTTGGTCGCTTGCGCTATTACAAAATAGAAACATAAACATGTCCACACCCCACTCA
Source organism: Candidatus Gastranaerophilales bacterium (assembly GCA_947857085.1). GTDB lineage: Bacteria > Cyanobacteriota > Vampirovibrionia > Gastranaerophilales > Gastranaerophilaceae > SIG32. The sequence goes on from CANUDF010000036.1 coordinate 15,673, forward strand.
TTAGGGCTCTTTTCTCCGTTAGAGTCAAAATAAAAATCCATACAACTCCCATTTTTGGCTTCTATTGTTGTACCGTCAGCAAAGTAGACTTTTCTTGATTGATTTACATATGTTCCATCTGTAATTTTGCTGTATTTTATATATGGCAGGATATATTGATCAAGGAACTCATCTGAAGCTTGTTGTTGTCCTTCAGTATCGATATTGCCTTCCTCATCATATGCCATGTCTTTTTTTGACCAATTAGCAGATGTACCGTTCTCTAATTCAGAAAGCTGAATAGCCTGAATCATTGTAGAATAAAACTTCTTGAGTTTAGCGGTAGTATCTTTTTTACGGTAGTTATTTACAAGTGTGGGTATTGTCATTGCTGCGACTATACCGATAATAGCTAACGTAATCAATACTTCTGCAAGTGTAAAACCTTTTTTCATATAATCACTCCTATTCTTATTTACCACGGGTAGTCATCAGCAATCTTCCAGCCGTCCATTTTGATAAGCGCGGTGCAGTATAAATTAGAATAAACAGGCAAGCTCGAATCCGCTTTACAATATCTTTTCAGAAGTTCTCTAGAATAACCGTCACCGTGAGCAATAAACTTATTTTGAGATACATCCAGATCAAATACATATAAATCTCTTCCTAAAGTATTAGGCTCTTTATTGCCATTTAAATCAACAAAAATTACTGGTTCTGATAATTTAAATGAACCATCAGAATTAATATTACCATTATAATTAAACATAAGAACAACGCCATTAGTTAGTTCAATAAGATATGCAGGATCCATAGAATTATAACTTCTGCCGTCTTTGGTATTATAATGTGAAGGCATACCTGCTTTTTTCAGGCTCGTTGTTCCATGATTTTTAGCGACTTTTAAATGCGGTAGAAAATATTTTTCTGCAATTTCCCCGGCTAGTTTGTAGGTATCCACAAAATTATGAGATGAACCTTTATTACTTTGATATCCCCAGGTGCTTATATCTCCATATTCTACCTGAGACATTTTGACAGCTTGTGATAAAATACTGTATGTCTGAGCAAGACGTGAGGTAAGTTCTTTTTTTTGATAATTTTGCACGAGTGTTGGTATAGTCAAAGCTGCAACAACTCCAATAATACCTAAAGTAATCAAAATCTCTGCAAGTGTAAAAGCTGATTTATAATTCATAATATTAGAATTATAAATATTTTTAGAGAAATTGTCAAATTGGTTAAAAATCAAGCTATAAGCGGAATTCGGGGGGGGGTAAGCGCCTTAACCGTTCTATTTATAATCATTTTCATCTATGCCTCCTTTTTTATTAAATATTATTTTTAATATTTTGTCAAGATTATAGCTATTTTGTCTATAAAATTATATTTTATTCATGTTATAATTATTTCTACAAAGGAGAAAATTATGACATTAAGAAACGAACGCGTCAGAAAAGAACTTATGAGAGATATTGCTGAAATCTTAAGAAAAGAGGTCAGAGGTCTTGAAGGTGTTGTATCAGTTGTTGATGTTGAAGTTTCTCATGATAACTCTTTTGCTAAAGTAATTTACAGTGTTTTAGGTTCACCGGAACAGGTTGAAAAATCTAAAGAAGTTATTGAAAAAAGTACTTCGAAAATTCGTTACGAAGTAGGAAAACGCATAAGATTAAGACTAACTCCTGAATTGAAATTTGTTTACAGTGATTCTTTTGAAAAAGGTTCACGCGTAACTGAAATTATTGATAAAATTTCAAGAGGAGAATTGTAGTTGTTCGGTTTTTTGAACGTCTATAAGCCTAAAGGAATTACATCTCATGATGTTGTGGCAAAGCTTCGGCGTGTTACAAAAATAAAGCAGATTGGTCATGCAGGTACTCTTGACCCTTTTGCAGAGGGTGTTCTGCCGATTTGTACAGGCAAAGCAACACGATTGATTGAGTATCTAAATGATGATAAAGAATATATTGCTACGGTTCAATTCGGTAAAACTACTTCTACTTATGATATAGAGGGTGAAGTAACGGCAGAATTTGATGTTAAAGTGTCTTGGCAAGATATTCAATCCGCATTAAAATCTTTTGAGGGTGAAATATTACAGCTTCCTCCTATATACTCCGCAATAAAAGTTAACGGGAAAAAGCTTTATGATTATGCAAGGGCAGGAAAAGAAGTTGAAATCACGCCGAGAAAAGTATTTATAAGTAAAATTGAACTTTTGGAATTCGATGAAGAAAAACAAAGCGCAAAAATTCTTGTATCATGTTCCAAAGGAACATATATACGTTCAATTGCATATGATTTGGGACAGAAACTTAATTGCGGCGGATTCCTTACTAACCTGGTAAGAACTAAGGCTGGAATGTTTACAATAGAAGATTCAATAAAATTAGACGAGTTAAGCAATATAGATATTGTTCGTGAAAAATTGATTAATCCTGTGAACATGCTTGATATGCCTAAATTAGAAATAACTGATAAAGAATATCAAAAAGTTATTCATGGACAGACTTTTGAAAATAAATCTATACAGTGTAACGATTTTTTGATTTTGATTTATAATGATAAAATAAGCGCGGCTGCTTTAGCAGTTGATGGTAAAATTAAAGTCAAAAAGGTATTTTTATGAAGAAATTATTGTTGGTATTAGGAATTTTTTTATTATGTACAAATCCGCTCTTTGCAGCCGATTGTGCATGGGTAGGTTGTTCCGAACCTTATGATTTGAGTAACGGGGCGTCCCGCTTTATGAGTAATATAACAGGCTCTAACTTCCTTGGAGAAAAAGTTGCAGAGTCTATTTTAAAAAAGGAAATACGTAAAACAGTAACAGGTAAACTTAGGGTTAATATTGCTTCGTACAGCGTTAAGGATTTAAAGAAAGGAATTTTCAAGTCTATTGTTATAAAAGGTAAAAATATTAATATAGATGGTGTAAATTTTACCTCACTAAATATTGCTACATTATGCGATTTTAATTATATATCTTTAGATAATCCTGAAAAGCCTGTTTTTAAAGAGGATTTGCCGTTATCATTTTCAGTCGTAATGACGGAAGACGATATTAATAAAACTATGCTCAGCGCAGGTTATGCAAAAGTTATTGATGATTTGAATATGCTCGGCAGCAGTATAGGGATATTTAAAATTACAAGTAGTCAGATAAAAATAAGAGATAATAAATTCTATTATATTTTAAAGATTGCTATTCCGTTTGTCCGAAATACACAAAATATTGTATTAGGTTCAGACCTTCGTGTTTCCAGAGGCCAAATTGATCTTGCAAACACAAAATTGATAAATAATAACTTGCTGATAGATCTTAAGCAAATTGATAAAGTTATAAATTATCTTAACCCACTTGATTTTTCTTTAAATATACTGGAAAATAAACATGCGCAGCTTGCTGTTCAAAATATAAAAATTCAGGAAAATAAAATTTATGCAAGCGGTTTGTTAGTGGTACCAAAAGATTAAATAAGGAATATATTATGGATGGTAAACAAAAATGGTTTTTAGTTATTCTCGGAATTATTATGGTAATATTTGCTGTAAGGTTCGGTCTTAATACTCTGGGGCCTGATGAAGTATTGCCGGAAGATGTTACGGTATCTGAACGTACTACTGAGGAAGAAGATGTTAAAAAGCCTGATGAAAATCCGGAAAAGGTGTATGTAAATGTTTTCTTCATCGGACAGAATGAAAACCATGAAGAGGTTTACAAAGCAGTAAAACGTGAATATGATGCAGATATTGACGGTTCAAAGCTAAAGTTTGCAGTCAATTCTCTTGTCTCCGGACCAAAAGCCTCAGAAAAAGAAAAAGGAGTATATACAGAAATTCCTGAAGGAACTGAAGTAATTTCAATAAAAGAACTCCCTGATAAAGCCATAATTAATTTATCTTCTGATTTTGAAACAGGTGGCGGAACTGATAGTTTATATAAAAGACTTTATCAGCTTATAAAAACTGCCAACAGAAACTCTAATGTGCCGGTATATCTTTACGTTGAAGGACAGCGGGCTGATGTTATAGGCGGTGAGGGTATCATGTTAAATCAACCGTTAAATGACAGGTCTTTAGATGGCTAATAAAGATTTAGACTATTATTTGAATTTAAATTGGACATTAATTGAGGGAGAAGATTTGGATTTTGACGGCAATCCTTATCATTATATTGAGATAAAAGAAATCCCCAGCTTTGTCTTTTGTGCAAAAACAATAGAAAAAGCACGTGAAAATTATAAGCGGCAGTTAAAATTGACTCTAATTGTCATGCTTGAAAGCGGTGAACATATTATTGAGCCAGGAGAAGAAGATGAAGAACCCGATTGGGAAAGTCTTTGCCCTTAGTTCAATTTTGTGGTATTATAATTAAGTTAGTATAACTATGGAGGTACAAAGATGAAAAAAATGTTTGAAGAGCTGGGGGGGGGGGGCAGCCAA
>CANUDF010000037.1 GCA_947857085.1 Candidatus Gastranaerophilales bacterium
ACGCTACGATGCATAGCGCAAACTGCATCACTTTCGTAACAAAACAATGAGCCCTTAAAAAGGGCTCTTTTCCTTGTTTTAATGTTTTTTGCTCAAGTATGTTTTTGTCTTATAATTGTTTTATGAAAAATATCAGACAAACAAATGTAAATATTCATAGAGATGCCTGGGTTGAAATAAATATTGGGAATCTTGAGCATAATATAGAAGAAATTAAAAAATATGTGCCTGAAAATACAAAATTATTAGGTGTTGTAAAAGCAGATGCATATGGACATGGTGCGGTCATGCTTGCTCCTACAATTTTAGCCGCGGGAATTGACATGCTCGGTGTCGCCTCAATAGATGAGGGTGTTGACCTGCGTAATGCTAAAATTAATTGTGAGATTTTAGTTTTAGGTGCTGTTCCTGTTTGGGCTGTCGAGACAGCCGTAAATGCAGGGTTGAGTATTTCTATATTTTCTGAAGGCCATATCACAGCATGCCGTCAGGCTTTTGAAAGAACAGGTATAAAACCGAAAGTTCATATAAAAATTGACACAGGCATGAATAGGATTGGGGTTTCTGCCGATAATGCAGCAGAGTTTATTAAACAGGTTCAAAATGCTGATTTTATCGAATTGCAAGGAATTTTTACCCACCTTGCAATGGCAGAAAATATTGAAGAAACCCAAAAACAGATTGATAAATGGAACAGTGTTATCGAAAATATAAATACTGATAATTTATTGCTTCATTTGCAAAATACCGCCGGAACAATGAGTTATCAAGTTTCAAACACTAATATGCGTCGTGTTGGTATAGCTCTGTATGGTTTAGCTCCTGATTTTCCGCCTTGTATAAATAAACAACCTGATTTAAGACAGCTTATATCTTTAAAAGGCAGAATTGTAAACATTCATGAGGCTAAAAAAGGCGAGGGAATAAGCTATTCATATACTTTTAGAACGGATAGCAATCGTATGATTGCAACTATACCGGTAGGATATGCTGACGGAGTTCCGCGTGCATTGTCCAACAAAATATACGGGATTTTGAATGGTAAACGTGTTCCTCAGATTGGTAATATTACAATGGATCAGATGATGTTTGATGTAACCGGTGTTGATGCTCAAGTCGGCGATGTTATTACATTGTTAGACGAAGAAAATTCAATTGATAATTGGGCTGAAATTCTTGGTACTATAAACTATGAACTGACCTGCCGGCTTAAAGTACGTTTGCCAAGAGTTTATACGAGGTGATTATGGAAAAAGAATTTGATTTTGGAATAATAGGTTCAGGTCCGGCCGGATACACGGCGGCTTTGAGCGCTGCTTCTGCTGGTAAAAAAGTTGTGATTTTTGAAAAAGATTTAATAGGCGGAGTTTGTTTAAACAGAGGCTGTATCCCGACTAAAACAATGCTTCATTCTGCAGAAATTTTTGAGATTGTGAATAATTCGCTTGATTTAGGGATTTGTGTTGATAACTGCAAGGTTGATTTTTCAAAAATTGTTGAACGCAGAAAAGCTGTTGTTGAAAAGCTTCGTAACGGTCTTGAGCGTTCTTTTAAAAACTCAGGAATTCTAACCGTTAGTGCCGAAGCAAAAATTATTGATAAAAATACAATAGAAGCAAACGGCGGAATATACACCTGCAATCAGGTTATTGCTGCTGTCGGTTCAAGTCCGCGTGTTATTAAAGGAATGGAGTATGACCATGAAAAAATTCTTTCCTCTGATGATATTTTAAATATTGAAAAACTTCCGAAAAGTATCGTTATTGTCGGTTCAGGTGCAATAGGAATAGAGTTTTCAAGAATTTTATCTGCATTTAATGTCGAAGTTACAGTTGTTGAAATCGCAGAAAATCTTTTGCCGCTTGCAGATATTGAGGTTTCAAAACGTGTTGAGAGAATTTTTAAGTCAAAGGGCATAAAATTCTTTACAAAAACTTCGATTGAAAAAATCGATAAATCTGATTCAAATGTTAAGATTTATCTTTCAAATAATGAAATTCTGGAGGCTGAATGTGTATTGCTTGCTGTAGGCAGGGTTCCGAATGAAGTTGAAAAATGTGACGGGGTTACGTATATAGGTGATGTTGCAGGCTCTGTGCAGCTTGCGCATTTTGCAAGCAAACAGGCATTGCAAAAAGTTGTTCAGATACCGTTTGATGAAACTCTTGTTCCGTCTGTTGTCTACGGGAATCCTGAAATTGCCTGGATTGGCAAGCGCGAACAGGATTTGGAATGCGGTTCTTATCAAAAATCCATGATACCGATTTCAGCACTTGCAAAATCGCAGTGTGATGACTCGCTTGACGGCATGATGAAAATTCTTGTTCAAAACGACAAAATCGTCGGGGCTCATATAGTGTCCAGAGAAGCCTCATCTCTTATTCAGCAGTTAGTTATTGCAATGCAGACAAATGTTACGGTTGAGCGGCTTAAAGCTGTTTGCTTTGCCCACCCGACCTATTCCGAGGGAATTTTCGATTGTCTTATGAGGTTGAAATAATGCGTGAAAGACTTCCGGTATATTTGAAAAGACCTATTATTGATACGGATAAAACCAGAACAGTAAGAAAGATTTTAAAAACAAAATGTCTTAATACGGTTTGTGAAAATGCAAGATGCCCTAATAAAAATGAATGCTATACCAAAAATACAGCCACTTTTTTGATAATGGGTAATAATTGTACAAGAAACTGCCGTTACTGCAATATTTCTTGCGCAAAACCCGGGCCTCTGGATTTAAATGAACCTGTGCATGTTGCAGAGGCTGTTAAAGCACTCGGACTTAAATATGCTGTTATAACATCTGTTACCAGAGATGATTTGCCTCTTGGAGGAGCCGAACATTTTGCCAATTGTATATATGAAATCAGAAAAATTTCTCCTGATACAAAAATAGAGATTCTTACGCCTGATTTTAAAGGTGATAAAGAGGCGCTTGACATAATTATAGAAGCAAAGCCCGAAGTTTTTAATCATAATATTGAAACTGTAAAAGAGCTGTTTAAAACAGCAAGACCGCAGGGAAATTATGATTGTTCATTACAAGTTTTGAAATATGTAAAACAGCACAGCAATATATTAACCAAATCCGGTTTGATGGTCGGATTGGGCGAAACTATGGGTCAGATTGAAAGCACGTTAAATGATTTGCACAACATCGGGTGCGATATTGTGACAATCGGGCAATATATTCAGCCGTCAAAACAGCACCTGTCTGTCGCAAAATACTATACATTAGAGGAATTTGAAACATTAAAAATGCTTGCCAATAATGCTGAAATCCTGCATTATCAAATAGGTCCGCTTGTCAGAAGTTCATATAGAGCCGCAGAATTATTTTGATTTCTTTTCTACAATCTTAAATTCGTAGCCAAGGTAATCTAATAATTCTTGTACCAATCTGAATCTGATGCTTCCTGATATAAACATTTTAGAAAGATTACTCGGAAAAGGTACATTGTGTCCTTCTTCTTTCATTTTTCTTAAAACTTTACTCATGGACTTCCCGTTTCTTACGAGAATAACTTTTATTTCTTCATATATATTCATCATAATAAATATATTATTTTATCTTTTGCAGATTGACAAAAATCACAACCTTGCTATCAAATAGTATAATTCTTATATTAACTATAATAATAAAAGTTAAGCATAAGTCGGTTTAGGGTAACTCTTGTGGCTAAAAAATTTTTATGTTAGCATTATCCTTGTTAAGACAATATTAAAGAGGAATTGATTATGCAGGCGCGCAGAGCAGCAAGAGAATTAGCATTTATATTATTTTCACAGTTTGATAAGAAAATAACAAGTTATTCAAAAGATGATTTAGAAAATATAATTTTAAAATCAGTAAGGATATTGACAAGCAATGCAAGTGATGAACTTAAAGTTGCAGTTGGTGCTTTAATTGATATGAAGAATCGCATTGACGATTACGAGGCAGAGCATGAAATAAATTTGAACAGACCTTTAGATGTTGCAAATCTTCCTGTTCCTTTGCCAATGACATCTGATATGTCCGGCAGGATTGAAGAAATGATTGATATTGCGGAAAAGGCGCTTTTAGCACTTGAAATTGCCGAGTTTACAACTTTGGAATCGCAAAATGATGTTAAAAATTACGCCATAAGGATTGCTGAATTTTTCCAAAAAAATCATGCAGATGTTGACAGGCTAATTCAGCAATATTCAAAAGGCTGGGATATTGATCGTCTTGTAAAAATGGACAAAGATATTCTTCGCATTGCAATTGTGGAACTTTTATACATGAAAGATGCTCCAATGAAAGTTGTTGTTGATGAAGCTCTGGAACTGGCTAAAAAATATTCGACAGATGACAGTTCGGCATTTATAAACGGCATTCTGGCAAAAGTTATTGTTGATAACGGATTGAGTTAATGTTCAAATTCTTTTCAGACAGTTTTGATAATTTTAAAAAAAAGGTATCAAATACGGCTTCGGCATTGGTTAATAATGTTGTTGCAGCAGTATCTGATGAAGATGAATTTTCGGAATTTGTTCTGGAAGATATGGAGGATATGCTTATCAGTGCCGATTTGGGCGTAAATTATGCTGCTGAACTTGTTGATAAACTGCGAAATCAGAACAAAGTTAAGCCGTCTGATGTTAAGAATTATTTGAAAAACGAGTTTGAAAAAGTTCTGAATGCAGCAGGCAGTACAGAGTTAAATTACAGAGATGGCCGATTGAATATTTATTTTATTGCCGGTGTGAACGGTGTCGGAAAAACAACACTAATCGGGAAATTAGCATATAGATTTAAAAATTTAGGGAAAAAAGTCCTTATTGCCGCAGGCGATACATTTCGTGCGGCTGCTGAAGAACAGCTTGATATCTGGTCTAAACGTGCAGGTGCAGATATTGTAAGACGCGACAAAGCTGATCCTGCATCTGTTGTTTATGAGGCAATTCAAAAAGCTAAGAATGAAAATTACGATGTAATACTTGTGGATACTGCCGGCCGGTTACAGAATAAATATAATCTTATGGAAGAATTAGCAAAGATTAAATCTGTTATAGATAAGAATGCGCCTGAAGATTTATGTGAATGCATGCTTGTGTTGGATGCAAATACCGGTCAAAATGGCTTGCAGCAGGCAAAAGTTTTTACTGAAGCCATAAATTTGTCATCTGTTGTCCTGACAAAGCTTGACGGCTCTGCAAAAGGTGCAATTGTGTTGGCTGTTGCAAAAGAGATGAAACTTCCGGTAAAGCTTGTCGGTGTAGGTGAAAAAATGGAAGATTTAAAAGACTTTAGCGCACAGGAATTTATACAGGCATTATTTGAATAATGAAAATACTAAAATATACAAAAACTAAACTCGGCAATGAAATTCAGCTTTTGGGCGGGACGGATTTTAAAAATATTCTTGTAATAGGTGTATTTCACGGTGATGAACCGCAGGGTAAATTTTTAATTGATGAATATTTGAAGACGAACCCGAATTGCCCGATGCTTTTTATCCCGTGTTTAAATCCCGATGGTATGCAGTGTGATGTCAGAACCAATTCAAACGGAGTGGATTTGAACCGGAATTTTCCGACCTCTAACTGGGAATTAACAGAAAAGAACGAGTTTTTCGGGGGAAATTGTCCTGCAAGCGAGGTTGAAACAAAATTTTTGTCTGAAGTTATTGAAGAATATAAACCAAACCTGATATTAACCCTGCATGCGCCTTTCAAGGTTGTAAACTATGACGGTCCGGCAGGTGAAATTGCACAAAGGATTGCAGAGATAATCAGCTATCCTGTTGAAGAAAGCATAGGCTATCCGACACCGGGAAGCTTTGGTACTTATTGCGGGGTGGAAAAATGTATTCCAACAATTACTCTGGAATTAGACGAAGAATGTCCGGTTCAAGAACTGCTTGAACCGGTACATAAAATTTTTGATTTATTGAAAAACTAGAATTTTACCAGAATTTCCACCAGGGTTTTTCGGCTTCACGTTCCTTTTGAATTCTTTCTTCTTCAGCTTTTGCGTATTGTTGGTATTCTGGAGTTCTTATATCAAAACTTTTAACTTCGCCTTCCCAATGACCTTCACGGAAAAATGCAAAAAAACCACCTTGACAAGCATTTGCTTCTTCAAAGCTTCCGTCTTCATCACGTATGATTTCAACATAGAATTTAGAACCATTTCTGGCTAACTTATCATTGATTGCTTCTGCTACGCTTTTGTCGTTTTTTTCGAAAATACTTGAATCTTTGATATCTATTTTTTTATCTTTATTAGTATCAAAAACTTCTAAAGCAGTCATTTGGGGTAATATAACAGGAATATCATCCACTTTTTTGCCTTCAAGGTATATTCCGTCACCTTTAATTTCATATTCGCTGTTTGTAGTTGCAATTTTTGTGCCTATTGGAATTTCAAAAGTTTTTTTCTTTCCGTTTTGGCTGTCATTAAATGTTACTTTTGCATATTGTGGTTGTTGTTCTGCTCTTGTTTTTTGTATTTCATTACCCATGTTAAAATCTCCTCGTTATATATTTTATAAAAGGATTTAATTTTCAGAATAATTACATTTTTTTTAAATTTGTTTACAAATGTTAATATTATATGATTTTTGTAGTAAAATCTAAAATAAGTGAGGAATTTATATATGAAGTTACACAATTCTTATACCAATACTGTTGAAGATTTTAAACCTATTGATGGTAATAAAGTTAAAATGTATGTCTGCGGGCCTACTGTTTATGATTTTGCTCATCTTGGCCATGCTAGATGCTATATTACATGGGATGTTTTGTACAGATATTTAAAATTCAAAGGTTATGACGTTACTTATTGCCGCAACGTAACCGATGTAGATGATAAAATTCTTAAAAAAGCGGATAAAGAGGGAAAGACCCCCGAAGAAGTTTCTCAATACTGGTACAAACAATTTGAAAATTCAATGAAAGCTTTGAATACTTTAAAGCCTGATGTAGAACCTTTTGCTACCAAAACTTTAGGTGAAATGATTTCTATTGTAAAGGACTTAATCAAGAACGGCTATGCCTATGAAGCAAACGGTGATGTTTATTTCAGGGTGAAAAAATTTCCTAAGTACGGTTACCTGTCAAAGCAGCCGATTGATCAGTTAGAAAGCGGTGCAAGAATTGAAGTAGGAGAACAAAAAGAAGATCCGCTTGACTTTGCGTTGTGGAAAAAAGACGAAAAATTCGGCTACAATTCACCATGGGGAGTAGGACGTCCGGGCTGGCATATTGAGTGTTCTGCAATGAGCAGAAAATATTTAGGCAAAACTATTGATATTCACGCAGGCGGTGCCGATTTGATTTTCCCCCACCACGAAAATGAAATAGCTCAATCCGAATGTGCTAACGGCTGTAAGTTTGTAAATTATTGGCTTCATAACGGATTTGTAACCATTAATAAAGAAAAAATGTCAAAGTCGCTCGGAAATTTTTTGACAATTGATGATTTATTGAAGAAATATGATGCAAATACAATAAGATTTTTTATACTTACAAACCATTACAGAATGCCTGTAGAATTTTCAGACGAAGCTTTAACGTCTGCACAGGCAGGGGTTAAGCGCCTTTTAAACGCTAAGCGTACAAAGATTAACGAAGATTTAGATATAGCAGCAACCGACGAATACAAACAGTTCGTAGAAGCTATGGACGATGATTTGAATACATCAAAGGCCATGGCAGTGCTTTTTGAACTTGCAAATAAAGCAAACAAAGATGACAAAGATGCATTTACAATTTTGTTTAAACTTGCAGGGGTGCTGGGTTTCAACTTCGAAAAGGCTGAAATTTCAGAAGAAGAACTTCAGAAAGCAGTTGAGCAAGTTTCAAGTGTTCTGGGTGAAAAGTTTAACTCAATGGATGATTTGATTGCATACAGGAAAAAAGCCCGCGAGGAAAAAAACTGGACAATCGCGGACAAAATCCGTATTGCTCTTGATGAAATCGGAATAGTTATCAAAGACACAAAAGACGGCACTGTTCTTGAAGCAAAGTAGTTTTAATCTTTGCAGCTGTGGGCACCGTTCCAGCTAAGTTTTTCACGACAGTGCAGATAGTCCAAATTTCCGTGGTAAATTACCCAGGCTGTGCAACCTATACCGTTGTCAAAGATTGCCTTATTAATATTGCATTTGTCTTCAAAAGAATTTATGTTATCTTCTCCTTCCAGACCTTCAGGAATAATTCCTTTTGAAGTTATTTGAAAAATAAATACATCTTTGCCAAATGTATAATCTCCATTGAACCCATCTACATCTACTTTTATATTTCCAATAGTTCCTGCATACGAATTAGGAGAAATCCAAATCATGCATAATGTTCCATCTGCCAGAATAAATCTGTATTCATTAGTTTTTTCATCATAAATGACGTAGTCTTGTCCGTCAAGTGTTTTTAAGTAACCGCTTGGCCAACAGCCTTTTTCAAATCCGCAATCTTTTATAACTTTTATATATGGCTTAAGTTTTTCATAGAATAATTTTGAGTTTTCTGCAATATCATCGGATTTAATCCACGATTGTACAGAACCATTTTCATATTCCGCGAGCTTAAAGGCATTTGCTAAAATTGAATATGATTTTTTAAGCTTGGTTACAACAACTCTTTCCTGATATTTCGTAATGAGTGTCGGGATAGTCAATGCCGCAACAATACCTATAATAGCGAGTGTAATTAGTATTTCTGCCAGCGTAAACCCTTTAGGAGGATGGTTTACTGCCCCCCCCCCATCTGAGCAAAGTAGATATAGCTTGTGTTTCCAGCCATTTTAAAATCCTCCGTAATATTTTGTACTTTATAAGTATATCATTCCAAAGTGTTTTAGGCAATAGGATAATTTTGTCATATAATATATTTATGAAAAAAGTTTTACTGTTTTTATTTTTTTTATTGCTTAGTTCTGCTGCGTATGCAGATTTTACATTTACGGTACCGGAAGCTACGCTTAAATCTGCCGGTATTGATATTGAGATAAAAACTGCTCCGAAACAGCCCGAATCGCCAATTGTTAGAGTTGGAATAGGAGATAATTCATTTAATAAATATGATTACGAGACTGCCGGAATATTCTCTACTGCTGAAATGCAGGTATTTGACGCTGAAAAACTTATTACAAATGTTCCGGCATACAAAACTGTAAATATTAAACTTTCATCTGATATGTTTGTTTTAACATATGATAACGGCGAAGTTATTGAACAGGTAAAAGGCCCTGTGAGATTTGAGTGTCCTAATGGCAAACTTGGCGTAAAAAATCTTAAACGTGTCGGCTCTCAGGCATTTTACAGGGGGAATATAGAAATAACCAAATATAACAAAAAGTTGGGTCGTTTTCATATAGTAAATGTAATTGAAGTGGAAGACTATTTAAAAGGTGTTGTCCCAAATGAAATGCCTGTCCGGTTTGGTCTTGAAGCTTTGAAAGCTCAATGCGTTGCAGCAAGAAATTATGTATTATCTCCAAGGGTAAAAGCTTATGATGCGTTTGATGTTGTTGACAGTGTTGCAAGCCAGGTTTATTTTGGCGCAGGTTCTGAAAAACAACTTTCAAACCGTGCGGTAGAAGAAACCGAAGGAGTGGTAGCTCTATATGGCTGGGATTTAATACTTGCCCAGTATTCATCAACGGCAGGCGGCTATACCGAAAGTTTTGCAAATGCATTTTCAGATCCAAAAACTAAAGTTTTTCCTTCTGTTTCGAAGCCTTACTTAATTGCAAAACCCGATATGTTGAGTCAGAAACCTTTGACTTTAGAAGAAGATGCAGCTATGTTTTATAAGTCTAAACCGGATTCTTACGATATAAAATCTCCTTATTACAGATGGCAAAAAAATTGGACAAAAGAAGAACTTCAAAAAGCTGTAGAAATCAATCTTGCGGCTCAATCAGCAACAGGCTTTGTTCAGCCTGCTTTTAAAAAAGGCGACAAATTAGATGAAATCGTCAAGCTTGATGTAAAATTACGCGGTGAATCAGGCAAAATTATTGAAATGGATATTGTTACGAAAAGCAAAACATACAAAATATGGAAAGAACTTGTTGTAAGGCGCCTGTTGACATGTCAGGGAAAAGCTTTGCCAAGCGCTAATGTTGTTTTTGAACATCAGTATGATGATGACGGAAATCTGTTATCCGTAACTGCTTACGGCGGAGGTTTCGGACATGGTGTGGGCTTAAGCCAGTACGGTGCAGGGTTTATGGCAACGGAATTAAATATGCCTTATGAAAAAATCCTTAAACATTATTATTCCGGCATAACACTTGCAACAAAACCCGTTATAGTTTCAAATAACGCTAATCAGAATGTTGTAACACAAAAATTTTATGCAGATAAAAAACATGCCGAACTTGTTATTGACAATAAGTATCAATTGTCTCATTTTTTAGTTAATATAAATGGTAAAGAGAAAGACTTTGAACTTTCCAAGGGATTTTTCAAAAGAGAAGAAAGAATTGATATTTCAAAATATATAAAAAATGGAAGAAACACAATAACCTATTACTATCCTGTTGATGAACAGAGCGGCAAAGGTTTGAGGTTATTTGTGGAATTGGCAGGAAAAGATGACGACTTATTCTGATGATAAAACAACCAGTGTATTGAAAGCAGCATGGCTGATTGCCGTTGTAACTATTTTTAGCAAGCTTATAGGATTTATACGCGATGTTGTTATCGCAAATTATTACGGAACATCAATGGTATCTGATGCATATTTTTATGCCTATCAAATTCCTGCGCTTGCAATTGTTTTGCTCGGCGGGGTCGGCGGTCCTTTCCACAGTGCAACGGTTGCTGTTTTTTCAAAATTAATTCCAAATTTAAGGGAAAAGCCAGAAGAAGAAGTCAAAAAATTGTTTTCAACATTTATGACAACAACAATACTGTTTTTTGCGGTACTTGCTGTTCTCTGTTATTTCTTTGCAACTCCTATAATGAATGTTATCGTATCTGGCGGAAGTCCTGAACTTGTTCAGCTTGCTGCTGAGCATTTAAAAATAATGTCGCCTGTTTTAATTATAGGCGGAATAGTCGGGATTTATTACGGTATTCTTGTTACTTACAGATATTTCATGCTGCCTAATTTGTCACCTATTGTTATGAGCCTTGTGATTATTGCTATGGTGATGACTGCACGAAATGACAATGCCGGAGTTGTTCTGGCATGGGCGACTACAATCGGGGCGGTTTGCCAGTTCTTACTGCAATATCCGAAAATCAGACAGCTTGGTTATAAATTTAAACCTAATCTTGATGTATTGAATAATGTGCAATTTAGAAATATTTGCGAGCTTTTGTTTCCTGCTGTTTTAAGTTCTACAGTCGGACAAATTCATATTTACGTTGATATGTTTTTTGCTTCATCGCTTAATGAGGGTGTGTGGACTGCAATCGGGTATGCGAACAGAGTTTTTCAATTTCCTGTAGGAATTCTTGTTACGGCATTTTTAGTGCCTTTGTTTCCCATATTCTCAAGGCTTGTGGCGGATAACGATATGCAGGGGATAAAAAATTATTTTAACAAAGGTGTAGGAGTTCTGTTTTTTGGTGCAATTCCTATAATTATCGGAATTTTAGTACTTGGTATGGACGGAGTTAGGCTTATATTTGAACGCGGAGCTTTTGACAGCCGTGCAACCTTTATGGTTACGGAAGCATTATGGTTCTTGTCTTTCTCTATTATTCCTTATGTGTTCAGAGACAGTATTACAAGGGTTTATTATTCGTTTAATGACTCTGCAACACCTTTTATGATTGCGTTTTCATCAATTGTATTAAAGGTGCTTTTGAATATAATTTTGATTAATAAACTTCATATGGGAATTGGCGGAATTACCCTGTCAACCTCTCTTGTGACATTGTTTAATGCATGCATGCTAGGTATTTTAATATCTAAAAAAATTAAACTTGATTATGGAGTACTTTTTAAAAATCTTTTAAAAATGTGTGCTGCTGGCTTGATTACTTTTGTATTATGTTTGGCTGCCGGAATTGGATTTGATAAATTTGTGGTGCTTCCTAAATATTTATTCGAAATAACAAAAATTGCTGCTGTTGGAATACTATGTCTTGGAGTTTATATTTGGTTTAATATATTATTTAAAATGGATTATGCACAGGAGTTGTTTGAAAGATTAAAGGCTAAATTATGCAGATAAGGAATGAAAAAAAAATAGTTAATGTTTTGGAAAATGGCGGTGTAATTGCATATGTAACAGACACGGTATGGGGTTTAGGCTGCCTGCCGTATAATGAACAGGCTGTTAAAAAAATATATGAAATAAAAAAACGCGAAGCGCAAAAACCTTTAATACTAATGTCAAATGAGGTTTATAATCTGCTTGATTACGTTGAACCTTTGCCAAAAATTGCCTGCATGCTTATTAAAAAATATCAACCCGGAGCTTTAACTCTTGTTGTTAAAAAAAGTAAAAATACACCGGATTACATAACCTCAAATATGGATACAGTAGGAATTCGGGTTCCTGATAATGAAGTATTCAAAAGGATTTGTGAAATAGTACCGGGTCATGTTCTTGCAACAACAAGTGCAAATCTTTCACACCAGCCTTCTGCAAAAAGCTATGAGCAGGCTTATGAAAATATGAACGGACTTGCGGATATGGTTATTGAGGATTACGGGTTTAAGTGTAAAGGCTTAGAGTCTACTGTTTGCGGTGTGTTTGGAAATGATTTGAAAATCTTTCGTCAGGGTGAAATTAACATTTCGTTAGATTAGGCAATTTTTATTCCGCAAAATTTTTTATAATATTATAGGGGATTTCACAAGGGGAATATTTTGGCAAATATAGCTAAAATCGGCAGGATTTTTGTGAATGCCGTAAAATCATCAAATACACGAAAATTCGTATACTCTACAGGCGGGAATAGAGGAACGTTATTTGATGCGTTTATAAACTCTAACTCAAAGCCGCATATGGTTGATAAACTTAGTAAATCTGTCTTTTCTTCATCAGAAAGTGTTTTGCCTGAAGCAAAAAACATATTTGAAAAGCTTTGCGGCGGGCTTGGTAACTTTAATATTCGTCAGAAGTCTTTAGATAAATTAAAAACTAAAATTCCAAAAGCATTTAATGATCTTTCATTTGAAGATGCAAAGGAATTGATTTATAAAGGAAGTCTTAAAGATTTAATAGGCGACGGCTGCGGAACAAGAATTATTCTAAAGGATTTGAACTCCCGCAAAGAACTTGTCTCAAGATTAATTGAAGCGCATAAATCCGGCAAAATTACTATACAAAAAATTGAAAACTATCATGGTAA
Organism: Candidatus Gastranaerophilales bacterium; assembly: GCA_947857085.1. Lineage (GTDB taxonomy): Bacteria > Cyanobacteriota > Vampirovibrionia > Gastranaerophilales > Gastranaerophilaceae > SIG32. The sequence continues at coordinate 13,287 of CANUDF010000037.1, forward strand.
AGGCATAACTCCGTATTTTGACGCGAATGATTTGAAGTTTTTTCAGGAGCTGGATTTTACAGGTACATACGGAAGTAAACAAGGTGTACAGATAATTAACAAGGTAAAAGATGCCGGATATACAAGGGTTAATATGGATGTTTTGGTTAACGGTACCAAGGTGGAATTCCAGATTGGCGGGAAAAATACAACAAGATTTGGCGAAGTTGAACATTATCTGTATGATATGCGCAGCAAAGGGGCCGTAAATCTTTCAAAACTTTCAGAAAATCAAAAAAAATTGTTTTATAAAATGAAAGCAAGTTATGTAAAAATTATGAGAAATCCTGTCTTAAAGGAAAAATATAATGATTATTTGACAAATGTCTGGAAAGTTCTAAAAGATGCAGAAAGTTTAAATATAAAACCTAAACTTCCGGAACTTCCTGAAGGTATGCCGAGAATTTTATCCGCAGTTAATCTGTTAAAGCTTGAGAAAAATGCTTTGTAACATTTTATTAATATTCTCTTAAATTCTATTATGTTTGATTTTTATAATTTTAAAAGGTAATGATATGTATAGTAATACAATAAATTCAAACATAAGTTTTAAATCCGGTCGTGATATAAAGAATATACAAAAAGCTTGTGAAGTTCTGGGTACGGAAATGAAGCGCGGACGGATGCAGAATACGCCTATTGATATTGCAGAAGTAAAAGGAAAAGTATTCCTATCAGCAAAAAGGTTAACAGATAATTCAAGTGCTCTTGAAGTAAAAATTGTTAATAATAATGATGAGGCTTATACATATATTGCAAAAGGCAGTTTTAATTATATTAAAAGATTCTTGACTGTAAATACTAAAAAAACAGCACAACAAATTGACAGAACCATAAAGCTTCTGGCTTCATCTTTAAAAAAAGCATCTAATAATGAAGCAAAATCTTTAACCGATTTTTAGCTTATTTTTTGAACGCTTCTGCTATTGATTTTGTATAATCAGGTCTCAAAATTCCGACCTCGGTTATAATTCCTGTAATTAACTCGTGCGGAGTTACATCAAATCCGGGGTTAATAATGTTTACACCCTCTGCACATATTGACTTTCCGTTAATATGTGTAACTTCATCGTGTGAACGTTCTTCAATAGGAATTTCTGCGCCTGTTTTAATGCTTGTGTCAATTGTTGATAAAGGTGCTGCAATATAGAACGGAACATTGTGGTATTTAGCGGCAATTGCAACTGTGTAAGTTCCGATTTTATTTGCAGTGTCGCCGTTTGCAGCAATCCTGTCGGCTCCGACCACCACCATATCAATCATTCCTTTTTTCATAAAATATGAACACATACCGTCTGTTATCAAGGTTGTCGGAATTCCGTCCATTGTAAGCTCAAGGGTTGTAATTCTTGCACCTTGCTGGCGCGGTCTTGTTTCGTCTGCAAAAACTTGCACTGCAGGGTCATTTGCAAATGCCGAACGGACAACGCCTAATGCGGTTCCATAACCTACGGTTGCCAGAGCCCCTGCATTGCAGTGGGTTAAAATGGTTGCGCCTTTTGGAACAACTTCTGCACCGTAATCACCGATTTTTTTGTTTATCTCAATATCTTCGTTTTCAAGCTTTATGCCGTTTTGTTTTAATTCTTCAATTAAACCTTTTATGTCGGATTTTGAATTTTTAATAACTTCTTTTTGTTTTTCAACAGCCCACATAAGGTTAACGGCTGTAGGGCGTGAAGTTGCCATATAATCCGCTTTTTCAAGCAGTTTTTTAACAAATTCATCACGACTCAAGTTTTCTTTTTCCAGTTCCTGAGCATACAAAACAACGCCGTGTGCGCCTGCTATGCCGATTGCCGGAGCGCCTCTGACGATCATTGTTCTGATTGCGTCAAACATCTCCTGTCCGCCCTTAATATCAACGTACTTGAATTCATACGGGAAAAGCGTCTGGTCAACCATTCTTGAATATGTGTCTATCCATTGTATAGTTCTTATTTTTGATTTAAATTCTGTCATTATTTCCTCACTTTAATTTAAAATGTTCATCATCATCTTTTTTGTTAAGCATTTTGTAAAAATCAATACCGTAATAAGTTAAAAATCCTGAAAAAGCATTGATTGTTGCGCATAGAACTCCCATAAACAATACAAGCAAGATAATTAAGCCGGTGCTTGCATTGCTTAACGCCATTGAAACCCCGTAATTAGGATAAAACTGGAAGAATTTTGCAAGCATTATTATAAGCGGTATGTAAAAGATTGAAAATCCAATAAATGCTATAAAACCTATTATTGCGCCTAATACAGCGCTTTCCTGAACGGATTTGATTTCAAGCATTTCAAGTTTTATCATAAATAAAATGACGGCAGCCGAAGACAAACACATTAAAGTCCAGAACGCAATCTCACCTATGAATGGGATTATTGTTATCACTCCGAGTGCGGCACCCAGAAAAATGCTTAATAAACTTATTTGTTTTAAGATAGTTTTGTTCATAAATTACTCCTTGTGTGGCAGATTGCTATTGCAATAGAATCCACTGTATCATCAAGTTTGGGCAGGGTTTCAACGTCAAGTGCAAGCTTAACCATACGTTCTACTTCTTTTTTTTCTGCTCTGCCGTAGCCTGTCAAAACTTGTTTAACTTCCATAGGGGTATATTCATAAATCGGAATGTTAAATATTTCAAGAACTGTTAAAATTACCCCGCGGGCATGAGAAACAGGCATTACTGTTGTCTGATTTTTGAAATAAAATAATTTTTCTATGGCTGCTTCATCAGGCTTGTATTTTTCAACAATTGTGCTCATGTCGTTAAAGATTTCCAAAAGCCTTTTGGATTCCCTGTCGTCCTTAGAGGTCTGAACAGAGCCTGAATGTAAAAGCTTTGTGTTTTCTCCGTCAAACTCTACAATACTGTAGCCGACAATCGCCATTCCCGGATCTATGCCTAATATCTTCATAAAAAGATTATAGCATGAAGTTTGGCTATTTGCTGTTTTCTTTTACATAGTCTTCTATCATTTTTGCGGCAAGATTACTTGCTGAACGTTTTTCTTTTTCTTCTGCAAGTGATTTAAATTTCGTAAATATTTCTTTTTCTATTATTACAACAAATCTGTGTTTATCTTTTTTAATAACCATTTATATACCCTTTGTAAATTATTTGTAAATATATGTAAATTTTACTCTCATTTTAAAATAATATCAATTGCAAAAGGTTTATAAACATGGTATAAACTATTTGTAAACAAAAGGAGAAAAAATGGAAGATTTAAAACAAAAATTGCAGGAAATTATGGACATTTACTCTGATGTACTTATATATACAGAAGTACTTCTAGGCTATTGTGATTTAAACTTTGAAGAAAAATGTATGACACCTGCTCTCAAGTGTCTGGAAGATATTAATAAATTAAATTTGAAAAATTATGATAAGCTTGATGATGTACTTATATACCTTGATAAATAATAAAGCCGTAATGTATAATTACGGCTTTATCGGTGTAAGAATTAAAGAATTATTCTTTAGTGTATTCAGCGTCGATTACGTCATCGTCTGAGTTTTTATTTTCTTCTGAAGAAGCGTTTTCGCTGTTTGCTGATTGAGCGTTTTCACCTTCTTTTTGTACTTGTTCGTATGCTTTTTGAGAGATACCGAACATAGTTTGCTGTAATTCATCTGATAATTTTTTCAATTCATCAGCAGGTTTGTTTTCGTCAATCGCTTTTTGCAAAGCTTCTTTTTGTTCGTTTAATTTAGTTTGGTCAGCAGGATCAATTTTGCCTTCAAAATCTTTTACGATTCTTTCGGCAGAACCGATTAAGCTTGCTGCGTTGTTTTTAGTTTCAGCTTCTTCTTTTTTCTTTTTATCTTCTGCTGCATTGGCTTCTGCTTCTTTAACCATTTTGTCAATGTCAGCTTCTGAAAGGTTAGAAGAATTTGTGATAGTAATTTTTTGTTCTTTGTTTGTAGCTTTATCTTTAGCTGAAACGTTTACGATACCGTTAGCGTCAATATCGAATGTAACTTCGATTTGCGGAAGACCTCTCATTGCCGGTGGAATACCGTCAAGTCTGAACATACCTAAAGACTTGTTGTCGCGTGCCATTGGTCTTTCACCTTGAAGAACATGAATATCAACGGCAGTCTGGTTGTTTTCGGCAGTAGAGAAAACTTGTGACTTAGAAACAGGGATTGTAGTGTTTCTTGGTACAAGCGGTGTCATAACGCCGCCCAGAGTTTCAATACCGAGTGTTAAAGGTGTTACGTCTAACAATACGATGTCTTTAACTTCACCTGCAAGAACACCGGCCTGAACTGCTGCACCGACTGCAACAACTTCATCAGGGTTAACTGATTGGTTAGGTTCTTTACCTGTATATTCTTTAACTAACTGTTGTACGGCAGGAATACGTGTTGAACCGCCGACTAATACAACTTCGTTAATTTCGTCTTTTGTAATGCCTGCATCTTTAATAGCATTTTCAACAGGACCTTTACATCTGTTTAACAGGTCGCGTGAAAGGTCTTCAAACTTAGCTCTTGTTAACTGTAAGTCTAAGTGTTTAGGGCCGTTTGCATCTGCTGTGATGAAAGGTAGGTTAATGTTTGTTTCCATAACAGAAGACAATTCAGTTTTAGCTTTTTCAGCTGCTTCTTTAACACGCTGCATAGCTTGTTTGTCGTTACGGAGGTCAATGCCTTCTTGTTTTTTGAATTCATCGCACATCCAGTCCATGATTTTTTGGTCGAAGTCGTCGCCGCCTAAGTGGGTGTCGCCTGAAGTTGAAAGAACTTCGTGAACACCGTCGCCGATTTCAAGGATTGAAACATCGAATGTACCGCCGCCAAGGTCAAATACAAGAACTTTTTCTGATTTTTCTTTTTCAAGGCCGTAAGCAAGAGCAGCGGCTGTAGGTTCGTTTACGATACGTAAAACGTCTAAGCCTGCGATTTTACCTGCGTCTTTTGTTGCCTGTCTTTGAGCGTCGTTAAAATATGCAGGAACTGTGATTACAGCTGATGTAACTTTTTCGCCAAGATAAGCACTTGCGTCATCTGCTAATTTTCTTAAAATCATTGCGGAAATTTCCTGAGGTGTATAGTCTTTTCCGTCAATGTTTACTTTATAATCATCACCCATGTGTCTTTTAATAGAAGCGATTGTTTTATCAGGGTTAAGGATAGCCTGACGTTTTGCAAGCTGGCCTACAAGTCTTTCGCCTGTTTTAGAAAAACCAACGATAGAAGGGGTTGTACGTGAGCCTTCAGCGTTGGCAATAACGGTCGGCTTACCGCCTTCCATGACTGCTACAACCGAGTTTGTTGTACCCAAGTCAATACCAATTGTCTTTGCCATAGTTTTTATCTCCTTTACATAAATAATTAATACATTTTTCTATAATACCGTTATAACACCATTTTTATTAATTCTTTTAAAAATAAACAAAAAATTAATATTTTAAAAAGGCTCTGCTTTAGCAGAGCCTTTTAGTGCTATTCAACAATATCACCTTCCGTTGGTCCTACGCTCGGCAGGCAAACTCCGAATTGACAATTAGAATTGTAATCACTGGTTTCACTGTCTTGTCCTGTGTTAATAAGTTCGTTATAATAAGGTTTTCTATATTTTGGCTGAAATGCATCGGTACGGGTAATTTTTTCCAACGGGTTCGGCGTATATTTTTGCTGTAAGCTTTGATTGTCTTCGAGAACTGATGCCGTACACGGTTTGTTACTGTCAATACTGCAAGCCCCAAACGCAGGCATGGCAATAACGCTTATAATTAATAACGATAAAATTTTTTTCATACTTATACCTCCGGTAGTTATATACTACAGAATAAACCATGTAGGATAAGATTACATTACCGGAAAGTAGTGTTTTATATTAAATAAAAAAAGAGCCATACAGGCTCAAAAAAGTTTTGGAGGCGGGTCAAGTATGCCCTGACCCGATGAAAATCCTTAATTAGCTAAGCAAACCGCATGTCTGTAGCTGTCTTTACGGCGGCTGTAGTAGTAGCAGTGCGTGTAGGTAGGGTAGAAGAATCGGCTGTATGCGTAGTCCTTGCTGTACTCCTCACCAGACCAGACGTAAAACGCTGAGCCTTGAGTAGCTGAGAAACCGAGTTCTGCTACCTTGTCATAATCAAGTGTTAAGTTTGATACGTCCTCTTTAGCTCCTATTCCACTTGTGTTG
>CANUDF010000038.1 GCA_947857085.1 Candidatus Gastranaerophilales bacterium
TAAAAGCAAGTAACCTGTCATTACGAGCAAACGTAGTTTGCGTAGTAATCGCATTATCGCAACGGTAATGCGATTGCGACAGTCGCTTCGCTCCTTCGCAATGACAATCGGAGGTTAAGCTACTGCCCCCCCCCCTTGCTGGTAAAGTAGTAATAGTGCGTATTTGCGCTCATTCTTAAAATCCTCCGTAATGATTGTGTACGGTATTACTATAGCAGTTTTAAATGAATTGGTCAAGCTAAGAAACTATTTTTACACCTGAACTTGTTCCAAGGCGTACTGCACCTGCCTTAATCATTTTTTCTGCCGCTTCTTTGTCTCTTATCCCTCCGGATGCTTTTACTTGTAAACCATGCGGAGAAACAGTTTCGTACATGAGTTTAACATCTTCTTCTTTTGCACCAACTCCGTTTTTAACAAATCCTGTAGATGTTTTTACAAAATCAGCACCGCCCTGAATACATAATTCGCATGCTTTTTTGATTTCTTCTTTTGTAAGTAAATCTGTCTCTAAAATTACTTTAAGATTGTGATTACCGCAAGCTTCTTTAATTTTTTTAATTTCATTTACGATTAAGTCATATTGTTTGTCTTTGAGCCAAGTAACATTTATAACCATGTCAATTTCGTCTGCCCCGTCATCTACAGCGCATTTTGTTTCAAAAATTTTTACATCAGTTTTGTTAGCACCTAAAGGAAAACCTATTACCGTAACAATTTTAACATCACTATCCTTTAAATAATCCTTTGCGAGTTTAACGTAGCATGGATTAATGCATACTCCTAAAAAATTATGCGCTTTTGCTTCTTCAAATAGTTTTATTAAGTCTGCTTCTGTTGCATCCTGCTTAAGTAATGTGTGTTCAATGTATCTTTCCATATACTCTCCTTTATATAAATTTATTTTATTATAACACATAATTTTTATGTTAAAATTCAAAATATGATTGAAGTTTTGAGAGCAAAAGCGGAAATATTGCTTGGTGATATATTGGGCGGTATTAATTCTGCAATTATTGCCTTGCCGCAGGCATTAGCATTTGGTGTTGCTACAGGTTTTGGTGCCGGTGCGGGGTTGTGGGGTGCGGTTATATTATGTTTTATTGCCGGTATATTAGGAACAAAAACTCCTATGATTTCAGGAATTACCGGACCTGCTGCTATTGTTGTTGCGTCTGTTATGCATGCTCTGGGAAAAGATTTAAATTCAGTAATTTTAATAATCGCAATGGCCGGTATTTTACAAATAATACTTTCAATGACACAGCTTTTAAATATTGTCAAATATGTTCCGTACCCTGTAATTTCGGGATTTATGAACGGAGTCGGTGTAATTATAATTATATTGCAGATAAATCCTTTAATAGGACATCCTACGTTATCAAGTACGATTGAAAGTATACAAAACCTGTTTATAAATGCTCATTCAATAAATTATGATGCTTTAATTTTAGGTGTATTAACACTTTTGATTGTATTTTTAATGCCTAAACGTATAAATAAAGTTATTCCGTCAACTATTATTGCGCTTGTGATATGTACATTTGTTTCGGTAAAATACGGGTTTAATGTGGATAGAATAAATGCAATATCCATTGATTTCCCTAAATTTATTATGCCGCATGCAAATTTTGTTGATATTGTTAATCATTTGCAGTATGCACTTACGCTAGCGGTTGTTTTATCATCAGAAAGTCTGCTTACAGGGCTTGTTTGCGATTCTTTAACCAAGTCTAAAAATAACCCGCAACACCTGGTTGCGGCTCAAGGGGTTGGAAATATATGCTGTGCTATGGCAGGCGCTTTACCGGGTTCTGCGGCTACTATGCGGACGGTTGCAGCCTTAAAAGCCGGTGCTAAAACTAAAATAGCTGCTGTTATAAGTCCTGTTATTTTACTGCTTCTGCTTTTTAAATTTTCAGGTTTTGTTGCGGAAATTCCGCTTGCTGTTCTTGCAGGTATATTGATTAAAATAGGATATGACATTATAGATGTTAAGCTTTTAAAGGTTATTAAATATGCTTCTAAAGATGATTTGTACGTTTTGTGGGTAGTATTCTTTTTAACGGTGTTTTATAATTTGATAGTGGCTGTGGGGGCAGGAATAGTTCTTGCTGCACTTTTGTATGCCAAAAAGACTGCTGATAATGCAAAATTGGTGCAGAAAACAGTTTATGATAAAGATATTATAAAACTTGAAAAGAGTTTGGAAAAAGATTACAAACATAAAATTCGTATTGTTCATATTGAGGGGCAGTTTTTCTTTGGGTCTGCAACACAATTAATTGCACAGTTTGACGAATTGCTGGGAACAAAATATCTTATATTAAATTATGATGTCTGTGATACTCTGGATATTTCCGCAATATTTGCATTTGAAGATATTGTGCTGCGTTTAAAGGACCAGCACATAAAAATTTTACTTGTAATTCATAATGAGAATCTTTTTGAACAACTTGAAAAGCATAATATTATCGCTGAAATTGGAGAGCGCCACGTATTTTACTCTGAGATTGACGCGATAGATTTTGCAAAAAGTTCTTTAAAGAAAAAATTGAAAAGAAATAAATAATTAACAAATTAACAGAGGCTCTCATGAGCCTCTGTTTTTAAAATCTATAATCAGGAATTTCAAATTTTTCATTATTTGCATCTTTATTCACAAACGCAAGGTAATATTTCATTGCTTTATCCTTTGTAGTATTGTAGAAATCATCAGGTATGAATTTTTTGTGTAATTCAGTTCTGTCGCCTGAATAGTTTCCGAGAAGTGATGCATATTTTTCGATTTCCTGTTTATTCAAGCCGCCGCCGTAAGCTTTTGTTTTTGCATCTGTTCCTGATGGACGTATTTCAATATATTTGTCCTCAAATTCCATATATGTTCCGTCACCTACAAATTTTATTGATTTAAGATTTGAAAAATCTAGTTCTTTAAACGCATCGGAAAGAATATTTTTAACATCTTCCAATGTTACAAGATTTTCTTTAATTCCCATCGCAAGTGAAAGATAGAATAAATCATTTTTTGTTCTCAATTCTTCTCCTTCAATTTTTGCCTGTTTGAGTTTATTGATATCAGGTTCAGATTCATTATAATAAGCTATATCCACACGCGTATCATAACGTCCGATAATATTATTTTCATCAAAAACTTTTACCAGATATTCAGAAAGTGTCAACTTTTGAGCCGCAAGTTTAGAAATCAATGCAGATGCAACAATTATTGCTTCTGTCGCACTCTTTTCTCTCATTGCAACAGCAAAGCGGCCGTGAAGTGATTTAATTAATTCTTCCGTACCCATTATCATTCCGCCGGATTCTTCACCGCCAAAAATAAGTCTCGGGTTTTTACCTAAATTTATGCTGTTTGAAAATACATCATCAATTACGACTTCTTTTTCAGGATTGTTTTTAAGCTGAAGTTCGACTTTTTTCATTATGTTAGCTATTTCCTTAAAACCAACCGGAACATTGACAACTTTAACACCGTTATTTTTGCCCCATTCATCCCAGGAAAGAGCTGATGCCGTTGTTTTTATCATAAATCTAGGGTGGTTATCCCATAAACCCTGTGCTTTTAATTGTTTTGTCCAAAAATCCATAAGCATTAAAAATGCCTGATTTGCAGTGAATACTGTCAAAATAGTTTTATCGTTCAGCTTAATATAATCAATTCCGGCTTTTTCAAGTTCAGGAATTCTTGAAATATCTTCTGTCTGGGTTATTGTTAATCTGTCATGATCAGGGTCTGTTATTAAAACAGCAGTGCCGACAGGCATATCTTTAAGTTTTTTATCATAATGAAGAGTATCAATTACAGGGAAAAATTTTGTCCCGTCTTGCTTTTTCGCAATAACTGTTGCATCAACCGAATAATCATAAAAGGCTTTTTCCCCTTTGGGTGTTACGTCGTATTTACCTATTGAATGGAAAAACGGGTCTTCCTCTACATTAAACCATACAAATTTGTCTGTTATACCTAATTTTTCCAACACCCTGCTTAATGTTCTATAAGCTGAACCGCCTACGTTTTCGATTACAATTTTGTCATTAAAATCTTTTATTAAATCAAGGTTGATTTTTTGTGCAACTCCTGATTGGAGGTACTCAACGTACAGATTAACGCCGTCTTCAAGTTTTGTCATAATTTTTTCATCAATAAGCGGATTGTCTTCTGCTGCAATTTTTATCTCATAAGTTCCATTTTTGCGTGTTTGTTCAAAAATTTCACTGATTTTATCAACAAATTCAAGAGATTCTTCGGGAAGATACTGGCTCCCTTGAGAGTTTAAATCTTTTGTTGCATTTTTAACTGAAATGCCATGGCTTGATGTTATATATTCACCGCCTAATAAATCCAGTTTGAATGCTAAAAATGAAGCCAGCCATATAGGAATAGTTTTTTTGCCTTGCGGTACAAGGGTTTTTATTCCTTGAGAAGCTTGAATTCTTGCTATGGCATCTAAAAACAATTCAGAATTATAACGAACTTCGCGGCCTGCAACTTTTATTATTTCTTTATTTGGATATTTTTCTTTTGCGACAAGAGACTTTGCTAATGTTGCAAGAACTATACCTACAAGGTTAATTGGAAAACGTGTGTCCTGCGGATACAAAATATTTTGCGGGCCTCTTATACCGGCGGTTGAAACTTTTGCTTCTTTAGCATAGTTTTCGAACCATTCTTCAAGATTGAGACCCTCCGGATTATTTTTTTCATCATATGGTTTTAGGTGCTCTTTTTTCAATGTGAACCTAAATTCCCCTTTGTTGTTGAAATCCATTAGATTAAGCTCTTTTACATAATTGGGCGTCTTCGCATAAACACTTTTAAATAATTCATTTTCCAATTCTCTTGTCATATTGATTCTCTCCTTATGTTTTGGATTATATTAAAAAAATGTTTTCTTGTCTATTTGCTAAAAATACTATTTTTATGTATAATCCTAATATCAGGGGAGTTATTTTATGGCTTTAAAGAAAGAAAAAACAAAAAAAGAAAGACGTAGTTACAGTAAACGCGAGGCGTCTGAATATAATCTTTTTAGAAAAATATTTCTCTATATGGTAACCAAAATCGGTTATATGATAAGATTTAAGCTGGTATACAGGCTCAAAGTATACGGTAAAGAAAATATACCTAAAGATAACAACTATATCGTCGCTGCAAATCATTTATCTACACTGGACCCGCCGCTTGTTGCCGCTGTTATGCCCAGACCTGTTTGTTTTATGGCAAAACAGGAACTTTTTGATATAAAGTTTTTAAGATGGTGGCTGGATTGGCTTGGGGCATTCGCTGTAAATAGAGAACACTTAGGTGCTTCTACTATTAAAACAGCTAAATCAATAAAACAAACAGATTGGGTGCTCGGTTTGTTTCCTCAAGGAACACGTTGTGAACCCGGTGAAATAAGAGATATTACAAAAGGATTTGCAAGTCTTGCAAAAGTTACTAAATGCGGCATATTACCGGTTGGAATTATAGGCACTAATGAAGTTAAACGTATGCCGTTTTCCGGTCAGATTGTTGTTAGAATAGGTAAGGTAATTCCTTATAATGATAATCTGGATTTGATGGTTGAAGAATGGATAAAATCTATTGAAGAACTTACCGGATTTAAGTATGTTGAAAGTTAGGGGTTAAGAATGAAAGAAAAAGAAAGAAATTATAACAGACGCTATGCCCGGGAATATAACTGGTTTCGGTCGTTATTCTATTTGACTTTTTTATGTACGGTTGTTGATACTTTCATGCGTATTTTTTATGACTATGAAATAATCGGGAAAGAGAATGTGCCTAAAGACGGTGGTAAATATATTTATGCTGGGAACCATGTATCTATTTTTGATCCTCCTATTGTGTCATTTGCCACTAGGAAAACCATAGCATATATGGCAAAGGCGGAATTGTTCCAACCGTCTGAAAAGCTTCAATGGCTTGTAAAGCGTCTGGGGGCTTTTGCCGTTAACAGAACAAAACCTGAAATTGCTACTTTTAAGACGGTTCGCGAGATTTTTACGACAAAGTGGTCATTAGGGGTTTTTCCTCAAGGCGGAACGCATCCTTACGGAAAACTTGAGGATATTAAAAAAGGATTTGCCGTTATTGCCAAAAATGCAAAAGCAGATATTGTCCCTGTTGCGATTGCTGACTTTGATGGTTATCCAAAACTTAAACCTTTTACAAGAAGAAAATTTAAAGTTTATATTGGTAAGCCGATTTCTTATAAGCTAAGTGAAGATGAAATAATTTATGAATGGTGTAAGTATATTTCTGAACATGCTGATTACAAAAACTGTGCTCCGGTTCCTGAATTAGATATTGTAAAAACAGAAGTTTAATAATATGAAACCCCTCTTTACTCAAGAGGGGTTTCTATTTTTCTATTTAAAGAAAGGAATTCGGTTGCTTATATTTGATTTAATTTTTCAAGAGCTGCTGCTGCTGCATCTTGTACTCCTTTATCTTGATCGTTTTTAGCGATTGAGAACAGAGTTGTTAAATCTTTTTTGTATTCAGGTTTTTGAATGTAGCTTAGTGCTTCAATTGCTGATGTTCTAACCATAGGGTTCGGGTTATCTTTTAACTGGTCAACAATTGTCATTGCTGCAGGTAGTTCAGTTAAAGGAACTGTTGTACCTGTTAATTTAGCTACTTCATCACCGTAGAGTTTTTGCAAAATAGCTGATGTGAACATTGCATAGCTTTTATTTCTTTCAGCTTGTTCCATTGGGGTAATCGTAGTTGCTAATTTCTTTTCGTCATCAGAAATTTGTTGTCCTGACATTAATTTTTGTCTTGCAGCTATTTGTTCTTGGGTAGGTCCTGCTAATTTGCTTGAATCAGTATTGATAATGTTGGTTAATGCATCTACGATTTTTGAGTCTAAAAGCTCAGTTGCTTTAGCCTTTTGAGCTTCATCATTTACCATATTGGCAATTTCTTCCATGGTATTTGCCTGAACTTCAAAGTCAGGGTTTGTCAAACGAGCTAAAAAGCTGTTTAAGTCAACTTGAGGTTCTGCCGGAGTCGGAGGAACAACTTCTACTTTAGGTTGTTCAGCTGCATTTTTAGTTTCTTCTGTAACTACCGGTGCAGGCTGAGGTGCTTCATTAATATTTACCTGCTGAGGAGCTGCTTGTTGCGGAGCACTTACTGCTGCGGCTGCTTCTGCAACTTGAGGTGCTGGTACTACAGGAGCCGGAACAACTGCTTCAGCTTTTGGTGCTTCAACAACCGGTTGAGGAGCAGCAGGTGCCTGAACAGCTGCGTTTGCCGTTGCGTTAGCATTTACATTAACAGGCTGCTGAACCGGTACATAACATGGTTGTTGGACCGGTGTATAATAAGGTTGGTTTACCGCTTGCGGATAATCATATAATTGTGCTTGCGGGTATGTGTAATATGGTGCTGTTGGTGCCGCATATTGTGAATTTGGATATTGCGGAACTTGTAACGGATTTGTTGCACCATTCACATTTGGATTGTGAATATCAATTTTTACAGCATTATAACTTGGCTGCGGTAATTGATAATTGGGTAAATTTGGAACTTGTAACATTAGTAATCTTCCTTTCAATAAATAATTGTCATATTCCTATTCTACCGTTTAAATACTCCTCAAGAAATTTAATTGCTGAAATTTTCTATTTTTTTAATAAAACTTAACAAAAAAATAAAAAAATTCAATGATAACGCGGTTTCTAGGATTGTTGTTATTGTAAACAAACGTTTAAGTTATTACAATTAGTAATTTGTTTATGATATAATATATTTGTAGGGCTATAAAGAGCCTGAAATACAGATATAGACTAAATGGGGATGTAATGATAATAGATAAAAATAATAAAAAATCTATACGTTCTGCCTTTGGTAACGCACTTAGTGAAATCGGAGAAATTAATCCAAAAGTTGTTGTTATGGATGCAGATTTGTCATGCTCAACACAAACACAAATATTTGCGAAAAAGTTTCCGGAACGCTTTTTTGATTCTGGAATTGCAGAGCAGGATATGATAGCTACGGCTGCCGGTCTGGCAGCCGCCGGTAAAATACCGTTTGTTTCAAGTTTTGCTATGTTTGTTACAGGCAGAACCTATGACCAGATAAGAAATTCTGTCTGTTATCCGGAATTTAACGTTAAAATTGTAGGCACGCATGGCGGGATTACTGTTGGCGAAGATGGGGCCAGCCATCAGGCATTGGAGGATATTTCATTAATGCGTAATATCCCGCACATGACAGTAATTGTTCCTGCGGACTCAAAAGAATGTGAGGAAGTTGTTAAATATGCGGCACTTCATGATGGACCTATGTATATAAGAATTGCAAGAAGCAATGTCCCTGAAATTTTCGGTGATGATTATCATTTTAACATTCATAAAGCTTTATTAATGGAAGAAGGAACCGATGTTTCAATTTTTACAAATGGTGAAACGCTTGCAGAAGTTTTAGGTGCGGCAGAAATCTTAAAACAGGAAGGCATTTCGGCAGAAGTGATACACGTTCCTGTTGTCAAACCTATTGATATAGAAACAATTATAAAGAGTGTTAAGAAAACTAATTTTGCAGTAACAGTAGAAAATCATTCTGTTATCGGAGGATTGGGGTCTGCGGTTTGTGAAGTTCTATGTGGATATTATCCTGCCAAAGTTTATAGAATAGGAATTCATGATGAATTCGGACAAAGCGGTGAAGCAGGAGAACTTCTTGAATATTACGGACTTACATCGGATACTATTGCTAAGAGAATTAAATCAAGATTAAAGGATTAAGAATAATGATACAATTTAGAGGTGTTACAAAAAAATACGATAACGACCATTACGCATTAAAAAATGTCAATCTTGACATTTTATCAGGAGAGTTTGTATTTATTGTAGGTGCATCTGGTGCTGGTAAATCTACTTTGATGAAACTTTTATACAGTGAAGAAAAACCTACAAGCGGGACAGTTACTATAGGCGGTATAAATGTTGCTAATCTTTCAAATGACAGGGTTCCTAACCTGAGACGCTGTATGGGAATTGTGTTTCAGGATTATAAACTGCTGCAAAACCATTCAGTATTTGATAATGTAGCTTATGTTATAAGGACTTTAGGCATTAGCTCTCGTGAAATTAATGCTCGTGTTTCAGGTGCATTAAAAATTGTAGGCTTATATGATAAAAAACATGCAAAGCCGTCTGAATTATCAGGCGGTGAACAGCAAAGAGTAGGTATTGCGCGTGCAATTGTTAATGGACCGCCGTTACTTATTGCAGATGAGCCTACGGGAAACCTTGATCCTAAGAATTCAATGGAAATTATGCAGATTCTGGATCAAATTAATCAAAGAGGTATTACTGTTATAGTATCTACACATGATAATGCTATGGTAGATTATTTCAGAAAACGTGTAATTACACTTGATAATGGCGAAATAGTTAGAGATATTCAGGCAGGTACATATGAATAGTCAAAAAATGCAGATAAAGAAAAAGGTTAAAAAACACATTCCAAAAGACTGGCTGTGTGAATTAAGGATATTATATAGAATTTCAATGGAAACATTTAATGATATAAGAAGAACAGGAATAGTTAATCTTGTTATTATTACTACAATGGCGGCTATTCTTACAATTTTCGGTTCTTTCTTTCGAACTGCATTATCAGTTTCTACATTTGCTCATGAGCTCGGAAATGTACTTGAAATATCAGTTTATTTGAAACAAGGTACAGATACAAATGCTGCTAAAAAACGGATTAAAGACTTTGAACATGTTGAGGCTGTGAAAGTAATTTCTAAAGATGTTTCATGGATTAATTTAAAACGTGAAATGGGTTTGCCTGATATTGAAAACCCTCTGCCTGATACTTTGCATGTTAAAGTAGACAAACCTGAAAACATTGATACAGTTTTCAATAATGTAAAGAGTCTTTCAATTGTAGAGGATATGAGTTACGCTCAGGATTTGGTTCAAAAAATTGAAACCTTGAACAAGGTTGTAAATTCAATAACTGTTGTTGTCATTATAATTATGGCTATACTTACAATAACAATTATTAATAATACAATACAGCTTGTAATTCAGTCCCGGAAAGATGAAATAGAAATTATGCGTTTAATGGGGGTAAGCAACTGGTATATAAGGTTCCCGTTGATTATTCAGGGGGCATTTTACGGGTTTATGGGCTCAGTAATCGCATTGTTCCCGTTGAACGTTGTTCAGAATGGACTGACTAATATGCATCAGTTCTTTATGATTCCGTCACCGGTATTTGCACAGAATATAGTTGTAATTACTATGTTTGCAATGGGAATTCTATTTGGCGCCGGCGGTAGTTTCTTGTGTATTAAAAAACATTTGCAGGTATAATCAGGTAATGATTGACGATAATATATTGCTTATTACAGATAATGATGATACGGCAGAAATTATTCTGTCAAAGCTTGTTTTGTTAAGAGAAAGTGACAGTATAGCCGTTTGTGATTATAAAATGGCAAAAAAAACTCTCGAAAATTCCGGAGTTTCTATTGTTATTGTTCATCAGCTTGAAGAAAAAGAGAAAACTATAAAGCTTATACAATCGATAAAATCCTGTGATTATGAAATAATTTTGCTGGTTGACGATTATGACCAGAAATTCATATTGTCGGCATATGATATAGGTGTATCAGATTATTTTTCAGTTAAATCAGATGCATATGAAATGCTTATAAGGACAGTGAACTGTTTTAAAAGTCGTTCTTTAAAAGTTCGTTTTGCGCGGGATTTAGCACTTTTGGAAAGAATTGGCGTTGTCGATGAAGAAACCGGTTTTTATAAGTACAAATACAGCAGAGATCTTTTGGGAGAATTTATAAAAGACAGACGTGTAAAAAACGGCATGTTTGTTGTTCTTGTCACAGACGAATCTTGCAAGACCCGTTTCTCCGCTGACAAATTGTCAATGGCAATAAAAAAATCTGTAAGATGTGATGATGTTGTCTCAATTGCTAAAGGCGGCAAATTTTATATGATATTGCCGAATGTTGATAAACTCGGGGCTTTTGCGGTAGTGAACAAAGTTCAGGCAATTTTAGGCAGTAGACTTATAGTTAGAGCCGGAGTGTGCCGTATTGCTGATAAGCCCTTTGAAAGACTTGAGAAAGAAGCTTTTGCTGCATTATCAGAGGCCTGCCAGACTGATGAAACTGCTGTATTTTTGGAAGAGAAAGTCCGAACTTTAGATGATTGGCTGGATGAAGATGAAAAGGACGAAAAGAATTTTAAATTGTTTAAAAATGCTTATAATAATAAACTAGAAAAGGTAATTGCACCTGTGTTCTTTAGATTGCAAAAAACATATGAAGAAAAGCTTTTCCATACAAAAATTGACCAGTATTCAGATGAATTGCAGAGCGTTTTCCAATTGAAGCATGACGGGCATGAAAGCAGGCTTAAAATTATTTATCCGGGATTTGCTAAAATCGTCATATATATTACTCATGAAGGGCTCGATACACCAGAAAACAAAGAAATATCATTGAACCTGAATGAAGTTACCCAAAAAGGTTTGGCAAAAATTGTAGAAGATTTTATAAAAGAGTTTAAAAAATCAGTAAAGGATTAGAATTATGTTAGATATTGAAAACAGTGTAGTAGTAATAATAGATATTCAAGAAAAACTTGTAAATGCCGTGGGTAAATATTCACCGCTAGAAAAAGCTTGTAAAATAGCCGAAGCCGCTAAAATATTGGATATTCCGGTTATAGTGACCGAACAGTATCCGCATGGTTTGGGAGCTACTGTACCTGCGTTAAGAGAAAATCTTACAGAAAATACGTTTTTTCTTGAAAAAACTGCTTTTTCAGCTATGTTAACTCCTGAATTTGTTCAAAAGCTTGAGGAAACCGGACGCAAACAGGTTGTAATTTTTGGGATAGAAGCTCATATTTGTGTTCACCAGACTATTTGTGATTTGCTTGAACATGGTTATGAAGTTTACTTGGTAAAAGATGCATCCGCAAGCAGAAATAAATATGAATTTAAGACAGGAATTGATTTAATAAAACAAAATGGTGCGAAAGCAACATGTTGTGAAATAGTATTATTTGAATGGTTAAAAACCTCAAAAAGTCCTAATTTTAAACAAGTACAGGCATTAATTAAATAAGGAGGAATTAGAATGCAAAAAGAAGTTTTAAGGAACGGGGGGGGGGCGTCTCCTCTAAGTAGTCAGGATAAGGGTTTCCAGTGTAACCGCTGGACCCACTACATTAGACAATGGGCAACTTTTACCTGTCATTTCGTGGAGGACGTAAGTTCGACGTGGCAATCTACTAAAAAAGCTGCATTTACACTTGCTGAAGTTTTAATAACATTAGCTATTATTGGAATTGTTGCGGCGTTAACAATTCCGACACTGGTGCAGAATTACCAAACACGAGCCTGGAACACTGCGGCAACAGTTTTTGAACGTAAAATTGAAGAAGCTTTAAAAACAATGAATACTCAGGCAACCTTGGCTGGATACAAAACAACGGGTGATTTTGTTAATGAATTAAGTAAGCACGTCAAAATCACAAAAATTTGCGGCTCAGATGAAATATCAGAGTGTTTCCCTGATAAAATTTATTGGGATGTTCTGGATATTTCAAAAAATACTTCGGAAGCTGATGAAGAAATTGATATGGCAAATATCCATACAGCAGAAGATCTTGGCCAGAAAAATTGGGGTACTGAGGCTGTAGGTATTCAGTTTGCAAACGGTACAACCGGCGTAATTGCTTATAATCCGGAGTGTAAGCAAGACCCTTATTCTAACCAAATTACAGGAACTTCATGTATTTCTCTTGCTTATGATACAAGCGGGTTTAAACTGCCTAATACTTATGGTAAAGATTTAAGAGGGATAAATGTAACTTTTCTGGGAAAATGTGCGTTCAAATCAAATGGCGTATGTTTTGGTACGTTGTTTCAGCCTGAACCTATGACTCTTGCTGACTGTCAATCTCAGGAAGGTGCTGACCTAGGAATTACACAATGTTGTACTCATTCATACCAATGTAGCAAGGGTATAGACTATTGGGCTGGTGCAGTAAGAACTTGCGGTGGTGTTGATAAAATGCCTACTGATGAACAGTTAACTGATATCGCAAATGCTTTATATGGTGCTGAAGTCGGTTCTTCTGCTTATTTTGATAGTAAATACAATTCTACCAATATTGCTGCTAAAATAGGTTTTCCAGAAACAGTCGGGCCTCAGCTTAATGGTGATATGGAAATTTGGTCTAGTCGTGTAATTAGTGATTCGGCAGCTAATATGCGTCGTTTTTGGAATAATGGTACTGCTATTATCGGATCAAACCGACAAAATAGTACAGACGTAAAAGCTATTTGTATTATTAAGTAATTGATTTTATATCCTGAGCAATCTGGTTTTTTAATTCATCAACGGAGTTGAATTTTTGTTCTTTTCGGAGCATTCTTATAAATTCAACTCCGATTGTTTCTCCATAAATATCTTTGTCAAAATTCAAAATGTGTGTTTCAGCCACAACTTTTTCTTCATTGCTTACGGTCGGTCTTATTCCAAAATTGGTTATACCCTTTCCGTACTTTGTCATTACTTCATAAACCCCGAACGGAATATCAACAAGTTCCGGCGGGTAAAGTAAGTTAGCCGTTCTAAAGCCAAGCTTGCGGCCCAGTTTTTGTCCCTCTATGACTTCACCTTTTATTGAGAAATTATGCCCGAGCATTTTGTTTGCTTTTTGTATATCGCCGTTTTGAAGATAATTTCTTATTGCTGTACTGCTTATTATTTCATTATTAAGTTTTTGAGGCGGTATCTCAAAATATTTATACCCGTATTTTTTCTGATTGTTTTTCAAAAATTCTACATTGCCGGATTTTTTTGAACCAAAATAATGATTGAAACCCGTTGAGATTGATTTTGGCTCAAAGTGTTTAACCAGAATGTTTTCAAGATATTCCGCAGCGGTTAAAGAACAAAGATATTTATTAAAGTCCAATTCATAAAGATAATCAATGCCAAGTTTTGCTATTTCTTCTTCTCTTTCCTCTCTTGATAAGATGTATTTGGGACAAACTCCGTAAAAATAACAGCAAGGGTGGTCTTTAAATGTTATTACGGCTGATTTGTTTCCGTTTTCTTTTGCGTAATTTACCGCGGATTTTATGACAGCCTTATGTCCCAGATGTACTCCGTCAAAGTACCCAAGGGCAATTGATAAATCTTTGTTTTTATTTAAATCTGTAAATACTTGCATGAGATAATTATAATACAAATTAATAAAGCGTTACAAATTAGCAAAAAAGATTTTTCACGATTTATAGTTAATGTAACAAAGGAGCATATATGTTATCAATATCACCAATCAATAAAAGTACCAATTATAGTAGTATTCAGTCTTTTCAAGGCCGGCATTTACCAAAACACTTTTCAGCAATGATGAATTATCTTTATAAAAACACATCTAAGAATTATTCTGATTATTTTGAAAATTTAAACACTATACGTGTAAGTACAAAGTTAAAGTCGGGCGAGGAAATATCAGGTATAGTAAATTTCTTAAATGGTAGATACCAAGGCTTGGTTATGGATGAAGGTTTTGAACATTTAAAAAATAAATTTATGAAGACCGTTCTTGAGAAATATGCTAAAAGAGTCGCAAGGCCGGAGTTGCAAGAAAAACTTACATGCATCAGGAATAAATAAAAAGCTCTCTTGTAAAAGAGAGCTTTTTATTTAGGTTGAACCGTACTTTTTAAATGCAGTTCTCTTAGCTGCTGTAATGATGCTTCACCCGGGGCGTCACTCATCAGGTCTTTAGCTCCTGAATTTTTCGGGAATGCTATAACGTCGCGGATAGAATCAGTTCTGGCAAGTAATGCAACAAGTCTGTCCAATCCGATTGCAAGACCGGCATGAGGCGGTGTGCCGTATTGGAGTGCATTAACCATAAAGCCGAATTTTTCTTTTGCTTCTTCTTCGGTTAATCCCAGAGCCTTGAAGATTGCACTTTGAACTTCGGATGAGTGGATTCTTACACTTCCTCCGCCAAGTTCTGTACCGTTGTAAACAATGTCATAAGCAATTGATTTAACATTGCCTAAATCACCGCTGTTCAATTTATCGAGGTCTTCAAGACAAGGAGATGTGAACGGGTGGTGCATTGCCATATAACGGTTTTCTTCTTCGCTCCATTCAAACATCGGGAAGTCTACTACCCATAACAGATTATGTTTTGATTCGTCAATCAGGTTCAATGATTTACCAAAGTGCAGTCTTAATCTTCCCATAATGTCATAAACCAATTTAGGCTTATCCGCAACAAAGAATATAATATCTCCAGCCTCAGCGCCCGCACGCTCTTGAATACGTTTAGCCTGCTCTTCAGTGACAAATTTCAATACTGGTGATTTTGCAGTGCCGTCTTCGTTATAAATAATGTTAGCTAAAGCTTTTGCGCCGAATGAAACAGCAAGTTTTGTTATATCGTCAATATCTTTTCTTGAATATTTTGCACCGCCCGGAATTCTAATACCGCGAACAATACCGCCGTTTTGCAATGTCTTTTTAACAATTTCAAACTCAGATTCAAGAATTATATCTCCGATATCAAACAATTCCAGACCGAAGCGTGTATCAGGTTTGTCAGAGCCGAAACGGTCCATAGCTTCCTGCCACGGCATTTGAATGAATGGAGGTTTGATATCAACACCGGCAGCTTTAAATGCATCAACAATAATATCTTCAACAACTTTGATAACATCCTGCTGTTCAACAAATGACATTTCAAGGTCGATTTGTGTAAATTCAGGCTGTCTGTCGGCACGTAAGTCTTCATCACGGAAACATTTTGCAATTTGATAATATCTTTCAATACCGCCTACCATCAAAAGCTGTTTGAAAATTTGAGGTGATTGTGGAAGCGCATAGAATTTACCTTCCTGAACTCTTGACGGAACAAGATAATCTCTTGCACCTTCCGGAGTTGTTTTAATCAGGATAGGTGTTTCAACTTCCAGAAAATCTTTATTGTTAAG
This sequence comes from Candidatus Gastranaerophilales bacterium, assembly GCA_947857085.1. Lineage (GTDB taxonomy): Bacteria > Cyanobacteriota > Vampirovibrionia > Gastranaerophilales > Gastranaerophilaceae > SIG32. The sequence goes on from CANUDF010000038.1 coordinate 16,046, forward strand.
GCAGTTTCTTACAGCCTGAACTATTTTGTGGCGTAAAACAAGTTTTGATTTCATTGCTTCGCGTCTTATATCAAGATATCTGTATTTTAAACGAACGTCTTCAGATACATTTTCATCATCCAAAACAAACGGAAGTGTTTTAGCTTCGGATAAAATTTCAACACTTTCAGGATACATTTCAACCTGTCCTGTAGGATATTTTTCGTTGTAAGTTTCTTCTGGACGTCGTGTTACTTTGCCTTTAACCGTAATAACATATTCACTTCTTACTTTTTCAAGTGCTTTATGAACATCAGGGTTAATTTGGGGGTTTGCAACTATTTGGAAAAATCCTGAACGGTCTCTTAATTCAATAAATAAAATACCGCCAAGGTCGCGAATTGTTGATACCCAGCCTGACAATGTAACTTCTTCATTAATATTGTTGAGATTAAGCTCTCCGCAATTGTGGTCTTTCATTCGTGTTTTAATCATTATCTTAATTTCCTTTTCTAGTAAATCTCTACTTGAAATAGTAGCAAAAACATAAAAAAAACACCATAATTAATTAAAAATTATGGTGCTTTTTGTGAATTTTTTTAATGTTTTTTATTATTTGGAAACTCCGTTGAACATTTCTTTAATTCCGTCAACTGATGATAAAATTCCGGTTGCTTCATATGGCATATAAACAATCTTGTTGTTTTCACCGCTTGTTATAGACTGCATTGTTTCTAAGTATTTCATAGCAACAAGGTACTGATCCGGTTTGCCTTTGTCGGCAAGTGCCGTAATAATTCTTCCGATAGCTTCTTTTTCCGCATCAGCTTCTATAACACGCGCCTGCGCAATACCCTCTGCTCTTAAAATTGCAGCCTGTTTTTCACCCTCTGCCTGATTAATAGCGGCTTCTTTCTGACCTTCGGCTTTAAGAATTGCAGATTTTTTCAAACCCTCAGCTTCCAAAATCGCCGCACGTCTGTCACGTTCAGCTTTCATTTGTTTTTCCATTGCTGATTGGATATCAGTCGGCGGAATAATGTCTTGAAGTTCTACGCGGTTAACTTTTACGCCCCACTTGTTTGTTGCTTCGTCAAGAATTGCACGCAATTCGTTGTTGATTTTGTCGCGGGATACAAGAGTTTCATCTAAATCCAGCTGCCCTACAAGGTTTCTTAATGTTGTTTGTGTTAGTTTTTCGATTGCTTCGGGCAGGTTCTGAATTTCGTAAACTGCACTTTTTGCATCAACAATCTGGAAGTATAAAAGCGCGTTAATGCTTATTGAAACATTATCTTTTGTGATTACAGTTTGTCTTGGAAAATCATAAACAGATTCACGCAGGTCGATTTTTGTTTTTTCTTTGATGTAAGAATAAGTTGAACCGTCAATGGCTCTTTGGGTAACTTTCCAGTTAATCCCGCGCGGAGCTTCCAAAATCGGTATAATATAGTTTAAACCGGATTCAAGTGTCCGCTCGTATTTCCCTAATCGTTCAACAATAACAACTTCTGCCTGCTGAACGATTACAACGCCTTTTGCAACAAAAACTGCCGCCGCGATTAATAAAATTAGTAAAAATAAACTCATTTTATTTCCTTTCTTTAACGTACATTACTAAACTTTCATTTCTTTCGATTTCAACTTCGCATCCTGCGGGGATTTCATGGTCTGCACGTGCTTCCCAGCGTTCGTCGTAAATAGAAATCACACCGCTGTTGGGTGTAATTGTTTCAATAACTTTTGCGGTTTTGCCTATGTATTTTGCGGCAATTCCTGTTTCTTGTGATTTGTGTGTTTTCTTAACCAATAACGGGCGAAGAAAGAGCAATGACACAAGTGACAGCACCACAAAAATTATTATTAAAGCTGTCCAGTTAAATATGTAAATAGAACATACAGCCGTAATGAATGCGGCAACGGCAAAATTCAGGAAAAACATTGTAGGAACAGTCATTTCTAATATTAAAAAAATAAGACCAATCCCTGCTAAAATCTGCCATGCACCCATATAAATTCTCCTTTTGAGTTTATTTTAGCATATTGCAGTTTTTACGTCAATGTTCAATCACACTCAAGCTTACCATTTTCTGATAAGTCTTTGCAATGGAGATAATTCATATTATTTTGAGATATTACCCACGGTGCACATTCAAATCCTTCATGATAGCAGTTTTCCATATAATCATTTTCTCCCCTGCCATAGGGTGCTATTCCCTCGGTAATAAGTGCAAATTGGAACATATCTTTACCGAAAGTATTGGGTTCATCAGTGCCGTTTATATCGTAATATATTGTCCCGTATAGTTTACTTCCCGGCGGATTATAATTTCCTAGAACATTATCCGGAAAATTATATCCAAAAAATACAATACTGGAACCATCTGCAAGTTTTATTATGTATTTTGAAGTTGTTTCACTGAAAATGGTATAGCTTGTACTTCCATCAAATGATTTGTATTTTACTGCGATACAATTATCATTTTTGTTGCCGCATTCTTTGGCAATTTTTAAATAAGGTTTGAATCGTTCAAAAAACAATTTTGACAGCTCTTTGAAATTGTCAACACCCGTGTCAGGTGCGGTTGTTGAATATTCACTCCCTTTTGAATAGTTTGTTATGGGATCACCTTCAGCAACAGAGTATAAAAATCCCTGAGATAACACTGAATACATTTTCTTAAGTTTTACTACAGTTTGTTTTTCCTGATAGTTAGCAACTAATGTCGGAATAGTCAAAGCAGCGACAACGCCAATAATAGCTAAAGTAATAAGAATTTCAGCCAATGTAAAGCCTTTACGCCTAAGGAAAAATATTCCCTCGACGACGTTCCCGCCTACGGCTCCACTATAGTCTCGGAAACATTTTTCCTTAGACACTGTCTCAAAACCTTCGTAATGACAGTATGGTGAGGAGGTTAAGCTACTGCCCCC
>CANUDF010000039.1 GCA_947857085.1 Candidatus Gastranaerophilales bacterium
CAATTGCAGCTGCCACAGTAAGTTTTTTAATAGTCATTTTTACCTCCTTGTGTTTTCGGGTTTTCTTTTAAAAACCCCAAAAGTTTTATTTAAAAAACAAACTTATACCAAATTATGTACTTCATTCATCGTTAGAAACATTGCCAAAAGCGGTTATTCACTCAGGCTATTTGATTTTTTTAATAAAATAAAGACCGCTAGCAATTGACAAGATGACAATATAAAATCCGTATGTTATAATAGACTTATGATAAAAAAGGTTTGCTTTGCATTATTATTAACAAGTATACTCTTATGCGGCTGCGGGAAAAAAGAAGAAGTTCTTAACGATACTCTAACTGCAATTAAACAAAAAGATATTCTTATTGTAGGGGTTAAAACAGATACGCCGCCTTTTGGCTATCTGGACAAAAACGGCAAAAATATCGGGTTTGATATTGACCTTTCAAAACTCATTGCAAAAAGAATTTTAGGCAGTCCTGATAAGGTTTCGTTTGTTCCCGTTAATGCTTCAAATCGTATTATGAAACTAGCATCTGAAGAAGTTGATATGGTTGCTGCAACTATGTCTATAACACCTAAAAGACAAATGATAATGGATTTTTCCGTGCCTTATCATACAGCAGGCCAGGCAATTATGGTAAGAAAAGACAGTAAAATATCGTCACTGCTCGAACTTGAAGGTAAAAAGGCAATAATCGTTTTTGGTTCTACGGTTGAAAAGGGCCTTCGTTCTAATGTCCCGAATATTACAATTATAGGCTACAAAACATATCCTGAAGCATTTGCTGCTTTAAAAGCAGGAAAAGCTGATGCAATGATTGCCGACGATACTATTCTGCTTGGCTTTGCAATGAGTGACAGTTCAGTAAAAATACTGCCGAAACGTTATTCAAAAGAGCCTTATGCAGTTGCTTTCAGAAAAAGCGACGAGTCAAAAGCATTGATTGATGAAGTTAATTTTATACTCAAAGAGGCGCTTAACCGCGGTGAAGTAAGACAATTAAAATCCAAATGGGGCATTAATTAGTATCTTTTAATAATAGGATTGTTTTTTCCACTTCTGTTTTTAAATATTCAAGCTGCTGGGTAATATTGTTCGGGTCATAAATATATCCCGCCCCTGTGTATGCAAGATAAGGGTTGTATTTTAAGGCTTCTGAACGCAAAAGCGCTACTGACTTTGCGTGAGTACTTAACTCCATAAGTTTTTTAAAAGAGATGTATTCTCCCTCGGGTTTTTCAAGATATTTTGTCCGTAAATAATCAGCATTTTTATTAAAGAAATAAACCTTAGCATTAAATAACTGAACATTTTCATTGTCATCTATTGAATCATATATCTTTTCCAGCATAGGTATAAATTCATTAATGTCATTGACGTATCGTGTTGTTTTATCCTGTTTTAAGATAATATTTACAAAAGCCGGATTATCACGCGGGGCAGGTTTTATTTGATCTGATGAATGAAAATTATCAACCTGTTCAAAAACAGGTTTTGTAGACTTTGGCTCAGACGGGGTATATTGACGGGATAAATCAGGGAGGGTGCCGGCATATCCCTTACCGTCAAAATCAGTTTTATCTTTTGCACAGCACAAAGGTACGCAAAATAATACAATAAAAATTACCGCGAATAATTTTTTCATACTATTATTATAACGATTATCTTAAAAAAATCATCATTTATATGAATTAAAGTTGATTTTAAAAGACTTTCGGCATACGATAAGAATAAAATAGGAGCCGGAATATGACAAAAGATGAATTATTAAAATTATATAATATGGATTTAGAAGATTTACTCAAAATTTCTTCTAAATATATTTCTGACAGAGTTGAATTTTGTTCAATTGTAAATGCACGCAACGGAAAATGTTCACAAAACTGCAAATACTGTGCACAAAGTTCACATTACAGAACTAATATTGAAACATACCCGTTGATAGCTGAGAAAGATGTTATAAATGCAGCCTTAGATGCAAAATCCAATCACGCAGACAGATTTGCGGTAGTAACTTCCGGCAAAACACCTGCCGAAGAAGATTTTGATAAAGTTGTAAGCCTTATTAAAGCGGTCAACAAAATTGACGGGCTAAAAAGCTGTGCATCTATCGGGATTTTGGATGACGAAATGGCAAAAAAACTCGCAGAAGCAGGGTTGAAACGTTTCCACCATAATATAAATACTTGCCGGTCTTATTACCCTGAAGTCTGCACAACTCATACATGGGAAGATAGATTAAATACCTGTAAACTGGTTAAAAAATACGGTATGGAACTTTGCTGCGGAGTTATTCTGGGGATGGGAGAATCCGTTGAACAGCGTGTAGAAATGGCAATGGAACTTGCTGAAATAGAACCTGAATCTATTCCTATAAATATTTTAATGCCTATCCCTGAAACCCCTTTTGAAAATTATTTTGACAAGATTGATGAAGAAAATATTTTAAGAACTCTTGCTATATTTAAAATCGCAAATCCGAAATCTATTTTGCGTTTTTGCGGTGGCAGAATGAGATTAAGCGATAAAAATCAGGAGCTTGCTTTAAAAACTTGCGTGGAAGGAATTCTAATCGGCAATTACCTAACAACTGTAGGAAAAAATCCTGAAGAAGACATTGAAACATTAAATAGGCTTAATAAAGTTCTTATATAGAATTCTTTTCAACATAAGCATCAATGTCTGCCTATCCCAGTAAATATTACTTCTAATTTTCTTTACGGGAACTCGGACAATAAAAACATCTTTTTACTATTTTAATATAATTTTTTTTGTATTAATATTATAGCAGAATTAAATATATGTTGGAGTAAGAATAAATATGAAGAATAACTTTAGAAGGGCTTTACTTATTGCCGGAATTTTATCAGTTTTTTCAATACCATCTGTAATGGCGGCAGAACATGATATCATAACAACCGATACCGTAATGGATACAGCAAATTATAACGGTGTTACATCCACCTCCCCCCAATACGGCGGCGCGATTTATGTAGAGAATGCTAATTTAACTGTTAATTCAGGAAGTTTTATAGGCAACAGTATTGAAGTTGAAGCCCCCAATGTTTCATATGGGGGAGCTATTGCAGCAAACGGCGGCAGTGTTAATATAGGAAGTAATGTTATATTCCAAAACAACACAACAAAGGGCGAAATGGATACTGTTAACTGGCAGGGAAATGCCGGAGGAGCTTTAGCATTACAAAACGGCTCTAAATCTGTTATTGGAGACGCTGTCAAATTTGAAAGCAACGGCGGAAAAGAAAATACCATGTCCGGCGGGGCAATTTACCTTTCAAGAAATGATTTGCAAATAGGCAATGATGCAGCTTTCTCAAGTAACAGTTCTGCCGGACAAGGCGGTGCTATATATTCCGGAGATTCAAATGTAACTATAGGAAACGGTGCCGTATTTGAAAATAATGAGTCAAGAACCGGCGGTGCTATTTATAATTATGGAAGTACAAACGACAGAACTTCTAATATAAACATCGGTGATAATGCTACGTTTTCAGGCAATACCGCAAGCAATAACGGCGGAGCTGCAGCAAATTACAGCGGAGAATTTAATGTAGGAAGCGGAGCGGAATTTTCAGGTAATACTGCCGGAGCCAATGGCGGGGCAATTCATAATGTAAATTACGGGAAAGATTCTGTTGTCTCTATTAAAGGTAATACTACTTTTAGCGGAAACAGTGCAGGTGTCAGCGGCGGGGCCATTTATAACGGGGATAAATTAAATATGGATACTTCTGCCGGCGACATTACTTTCTCAGGGAATACCGCAAGCGGAAGCAAAAACGACATTTACCAGACAGAAAGCAGCGTTACTAATATAACAGGCAATGCTAACAAGGTATCTATGGATGGCGGTTTTGCGGGTCAAGGCGAGATTAACAAAACAGGAGGCAATACTCTTGAGTTTGTTAATGCAGATAATTCAAAGTTTGAGGGTACTTATACACAGGACGGCGGAAACCTTGTTTTAAACAATACTGATCTATTTAAAAATGAGGCTGCAAGTGTAAATATCAAAAATTCAACTATAACTTTAACCGGTGATAACAGTGATATTGTTTCTGCTAATATCGGTGAACTCAATAACAGCAGTCTGCAAAATATTGATTTAAATATATTAAATACTTCTGTTATAACTAATGAACTTCTTAACCTGACAGCCGGCGGAATTAAATCAGCTGTAATTGAAGATACCAATTATGAGGGCGATATAACTGTTAATACAAATACTTCTTCAAGTATAATATCCAATGATATAGAATCTTCATATAAAGGAAATCTTGTAAATAACGGTTCTGTTACAATAAATTCAAATCTAGATACAACAATTAAAGAATCAAATATATCCGGTTCTGGATATATAGAAAAAACAGGCAATGGTTCTCTGTTCGTAAATAATACCGAAACAGGCGGCTATAACGGCGTTTTTGTTCAAACTGAAGGCAATGCCGTATTTAATAATTCTAATTTATTTCAAAACTCGGAATTAAAAACAGGAACAGTAACAACAATCGAAGGAACAGGCAATTTTAATGAAAATTCACAGATTGTTGCAAATGGAACTTTAAATGTAAATGCAGAAGCTGCACTTAAAAATTCCAATATTACCGGAAATGGCATATTTAATAGTTCTAATTCGCTAAATCTTGATAATTCAAATATCTATCAGGATAAATTTACATCAACATCAGATGTCACTCTTACAAACAATTCAGGATTGACGGCAAATGATATTACAGCAAACCTTATAGATGCAACAGCTTCTGAAATTACAGCAGGAAATAATCTTAATGTTAATACAGATTTGAAAGCTGATAGTACATCAATAGTTGTCAACGGCGCAACAACCGTTAACGGTAAAACTGATTTACAGAACAATTCAACTTTATCTATGAATGGAAACGGTAAGTTTAATGATTTGAATATCGGCAGCGGTTCCGTATTACAATTCTTAAATCCTGACAGCACTTTTGAAGTTGAAAATGGATTTAAAATTAATAACGGCACCGTTAATGTAATGAATAATCAACTCACAAATAACATAATTAACAGCGATATGACAATTGATGAAAGAGCTGCATTCACCGTTGACGTTGATCCAAGAAATTTCAAATCAGATATATTTACAATAAACGGAAATATTCAAAATGCCGGAGGTGCCTCTGCACCTGATGCTCATATTACTATATCTGATTTTAATCTGACATCTGTACCTGTTAACAGATACATTGATTTGCCGGAGTTATTTAATTTCAATGGTAATGTTGATGCTAATATCCAATTTATGGATAGTGAGGTACAAAAATTTACACCCATAGGCTGGTACCAGATGCAGCGCAATGCAGGTAATGACGGTTACAGACTTGGTTTAACAGCATATAACAACCAAGTTTATAGAGGTCAGGTTGCAACTGTCGCAAGTTATGCAAACCAGCTTGTAACAAATAACATAATTTTAGATCATATATATTTGACATCGCAAAATTTAATGGCAGAAGAAAAATCCAATAAATATGCTGCTGCTTACCCTCAATTTGCTCCGTATCAATATAACAAGGATACCGGCAGTTTATGGGTTAAAACTTATGTTAACTTTGAAAGATTAGGCTTGACACAGGGCTTGAATGTAGGTAACAATGCATACGGCACAATTGTTGGAGCAGATTTTCCTGTTGTTAATATGAAAGACGGCTGGAAATTCCTGCCGACAGCCTTTGTAGGTTATAACGGAGCACACCAGACATTTGACAGCGTCGGTATGTACCAAAACGGCGGACAGGCAGGTTTTATGGGAACATTTATGAAGAATGATTTCATAGGTTCTGCTATGGTCTACGGCGGAGGCTACAATAATGAAATGAATGTAGCAAACTTAACTTCTTTTGGTTCTGAAGGAAGCTATACCGACCATACCGGAAACTGGTTTGTAGGTGTTGCCGCAAAAACAGCTTATAACTTCCATCCGACAAAACATTTTATCATTCAACCGACATTACTTGCATCATATAACTTATTCGGACAACAAAACTGGCACACTAATTACGGTGATATGTCTATGAGATCAAATTACCTTAACGGTATAAATGTTGCACCTGGTGTAAACTTTATCTATGCAAGAGAAACCTGGAGCTTATATCTGACTGCTCAATACGTATACAATATTATGGGTTATGCAGCAGGTATGGCCGGTCGTGACGTTGATTTACCTCACATAAGAATGCGCCACGGATACATTGAATATGGTGTTGGTGCAACTAAGACAATTAAAGACAGATTACATTCTTATGTACAAATAACCATGAGAAACGGCGGCAGAACAGGTGTTGGATTCCAATTAGGTCTATCATGGCTGTTCTAAAAAATACACGAAAAAGAGACGCATAAAATGCGTCTCTTTTTTAAACTTTTTTAATACACTTTTTACACTCAGGTTCAGCGTGAATAACAGCTCTTGTATTACCCAATTCTTGTTCAAGCCTGATTTCCAGTTCGTCACAAATATTATGACACTCAAGAATTGTCATATCCGAAGGGAAAATAAGTGTAATTTCTATATCTTTATAAGCACCTACACGTCTTGACTTAATATTTCTAAAACTCAAAACACCACTGCTTTCAAAACTTTTGACAGTGTCTGTGATTAATTTTACTTCTTTTTCAGGCAAAGACCCGTCAAGCAAATTATTAAGTGCTGTTTTTGTAATAGAGAGCCCTGTTTTCAGTATTAAAACAGCCACTGTTAAAGCAATAATAGGATCAAGTATTCTGACTCCTGTCAACTTAATAAGAATTAAGCCGAGTAAAACGCCGAAAGAAGAATATATATCTGTACGAAGATGCTCAGCATCCGCAAGTAGTGCAATAGAATCTGTTTTTTTAGCAACCTTAAAAAGATAAGTACTCACGGCAAAGTTCGCAATAACAGCAAAAGCCATTACCCAAATACCCAAAAGCGGTTCAAATCCCGTGTTTCCCTGAAAAAATAGTTTTTTCACAGCCTCCGCAAAAATGAATAAAGAAGCGAAAATAATTAACAACCCCTCAATAAACCCTGACATGTCTTCATACCTGCCATGCCCGAACGGATGACTTTTATCAGCAGGAACAGCAGAACGAACAACAGAAAAATATGTTAATACAGACGCAAGCATATCGCTTAAAGAATGAACTGCCTCAGAAATTATGCTTATACTCCCTGAAAGATATCCGGCGATTAATTTAAGAACAATAATTAATGCATTTGAACATATTGAAAATCCGGCTGCAAATTTTTTCTGCAAATTCATATCCATAATCCAAATTATACACGTTCATTTTATATTTGCAAAATTTCTTTTTATCGCTTAAAATACATGTGTAAAAATGGTACGAAAGGAGAGTTTATTATGTGGGAAAAAGATCTTGATATTAATGAAGTTCGTGAAATCAGAACCCGCACATCCGTATTTTTCGGTGTAGGTGCTATCAAAAAAATTGACGACATAGCACGTGATTTAAAATCAAAAGGAATAGACAAAGTAATAGTAATGTCAGGCAGAAATGCTTATAAAGCAACAGGTGCCTGGGATTATGTTGAAAAAGCATTAAAAGACAACGGCATAGGTTATATAAATTATGATCAGGTGACACCAAATCCGACAACCCAGCACGTGAATGATGCAGCCAAAATGGCAAATGACTTCGGCGCAAAAGCTGTAATTGCAATAGGAGGCGGATCTCCTACAGATGCAGGAAAATCTGTTGCGATTTTGATGAAATACCCTGAGAAAAATGCAAATGACATTTATGAATTCAAATTCACCCCTGAAAAAGCTGCTCCTATTGTTTCAATCAACCTGACACACGGTACAGGAACCGAAACAAACAGGTTTGCAGTTGTAACAGTTCCGGAAAAGGATTTCAAACCTGCAATCGCATATGATTGTATTTATCCTATGTACGCAATTGATGACCCGCAGCTTATGACTAAATTATCGCCGAAACAAACAAGATATGTTTCCATTGACGCGGTTAATCACGTTATTGAAGCGGCTACAAGTACAGTTTCTTCACCGTATGCAGTTACTCTGGCACGTGAAGTTATTGCCGATGTTGTAAAATATCTGCCAAAAGCTTTAGAAAACCCTGATGATTTGGAAGCACGTTATTATCTCGCCTATGCAGCAATGATGGGCGGAGTTTGCTTTGATAACGGTCTTCTTCATTATACACATGCTTTGGAACACCCGTTGAGCGCGGTTAAACACGAGCTTTCACACGGTTTAGGTCTGGCAATACTGCTTCCTGCTGTTATTAAAATGATTTACAAAGACAAAGCAAATATTCTAGCAGATATTCTAAACCCGATTGTTCCCGGACTAAAAGGAGAACCATCCGAAGCAGATAAAGCCGCAAAAGGTGTACAAGACTGGCTGGTATCAGTTGGGGTTTCTGAAAAATTAACAGACGAAGGCTTTACAGATGCTGATGTAGAAAAATTAGTCGATTTAGTTTACACAACACCATCGTTGAGCGGATTGCTTGACATTGCTCCGTCAGGAAATGGTCGTGAGGTTGTTGAAGAAATCTATAGAAATTCTTTAAAACCTCTATAAGAAATAAAAAGCCCCTTAAGGGGCTTTTTTTATTAAATCTTTTTCAGGCTTTTAAGGATTTTCTTTCTCTCATCAGAAATCCTTAATGACTCGCATGCTTTTTGAATTGATTTGTTATAAACCCATTTGGAAAGATTTGCGTGTTTAAAATATTTAAAAGTTTTATCCCATTGTTTTACAAAACATATTGACAATGCCCAGGCAACAGCCATTTTAGCATAATAACCATCATGCTCTATACAGTCTATAATTTTTAAAACTCTGTCTACATATTCATCATCAATAAAGTAATTCAAAAGCATAACAACACCGAAACGAATTTCGTATTCTTTATCGGATTTTAAATATGGCTGCAAAAATTTCCAGACAACTTCTTTGTTCTTTTGAGTAAATTTAAAATTTGAACAAACAACATCACAGACAGCCCAGTTAGTAATTTGGGGTACAAAACTTTTAATAACTTCAAGGCGTTCATGCGTTTCAAGGTTTGCATATCCTATTAAAAGCCCCTGTATCATTATTTCTTCATAGTATTCATTATCTTTAAATTTCTGCCAATCAGGTTCTTTTGCCAGCCTTTTCGCAATTTTTTTGATATCAGGTATTCTTACTCCAATAATATTATCTATACCCGGAACTAATCCCGCTTGAAATTTCTGGTATTTTTCATCTTGAAGTTTTAAAAGTTCGTCTCTTACGTTCATTGCTGTTCAATTAATTCCTTAATATATTTTTTTACGGCAGGAGTGATAATCAAATCGGGTTCCGTCATACAAAATTCATCAAGAATAATGATAGCCCTTTTTGTTTCGCCTTTTTGTGCATACAAAACTCCAAGCATAACTTTATTTAAAGGATTTGACTCATCAGAATAGACTGCAATTTGAGTATCAAGGCTATTTAATGCTTTATAAGTTTTTGCAAGGTTATGATAATACTTAAAATTCAAACTAAACTGTTTTAAAGCACGCTTAAAACAATCTAATGCATAATCAGGATAGCCGATTGTAAGATAGACTTCGCCCAGATTGTTATAATATACTGCTGTTGCCTGAGTATCAGGATTAAGGCTTATAGCAATTTTAAATTCCTGAATAGCAGCATAATAACATTTTTCATCGACATACATTAAACCGCGGTTATTATGAATGTATGCATTCTTTTCTGCATTAATTTCATAAACATCAGGCTTTTTATATGCAGACATTAAAAATGCCAAAACTATTAACGATATTATTGAAAATCTTTTCATTTGCATATTATAATCTTTTTTCAGATTAAATCAATTTCAAGCCCTTCATGAGCCATAATTACTTTATCAGGGAATTGGTTAGTATAATGTTCTTTAATTTTGTCTAACTTATCGTCATCGTAAGCAGGATCAAAATGGAAAAACACTAACTTTTCTGCATTTGCCTGTTTTTGAGTATCTATAGCCATATCAAATGTAGAATGGCCGTAACCTTGTTTTGGCACATACTGGTTCAGATAATCTTCCGTAGTATACTGTGCATCATGAATTAATATACTGCAATTTCTAGCAAAATCAATAAGTTTTTTGTCACCGCCAAGATAACTTTCTTTATCTGTAGCATAAACAATTGATTTATCTTTATAAGAAATTTTATAAATCATAACACCATCCTGCGGATGAGCATAAGATTTATAACAGGTTATAATTACATCATCGAATTGCGGTGTAACATTATCAGAGAGCTTAACAATTATTGGCTCGCAGCCATGTCTAAGAATAATTTTATCAGAGCCGGTAATATTTTTAATGTTAAGATTTCCGGCAATATCTCCCAAATCCAACGGAAACGCTTTGCCAAACAATATATTAGAAAGTTCTTCGGACAGGTTTTCTTCTTCCGGAACATTACCAAAAACGTTTAATGTAGTTGATTTTAAATGCAAGGGTCTAAAAAACGTAAAGCCCTGAATATGATCCTGATGAATATGAGACAGGAGAACTACTGCTTCTACAGGTGTTCTTTGTTCTGGAGCAAGAGCAGAAACAATATATTTCTCCATAAGTTCATTCCCGACATCAATCATGCCTGTACCGGCATCAAAAATAATCAGATGTCCGCCTGCATTTACCTCAATACAGGACGTATTTCCGCCATACTTCAAAAAATCTTTGTTAGCGATAGGATAACTTCCTCTGACACCCCTGAATTTTAAACTAAATTCGCTCATAAAATCCTCATTTATCTTTTTATTACAAAAGTTCCATTCTGATCTTTTTCTTCACCGCTGTAAATAGTTGAAGCAAAAACCATCAATTTAGCAAGTTTTTGAATATTTTTCAAACGTGTTTCCTTAAACTGTATATCAAAAACAACCTTATTTCTTTTTTGGGTTATATTAATTACTCTAAATGCATTCGGGTAAGAAACAAGCGCCGGAGTACTTACATATAGAACATTATTAACCTGAGTGATTTTGGCAGCATGATAATGACCTGTAAACACACCTATAGGATTTTTATATTTCTCAATAACAGCTCTGACCTCGGCAGCATTGCGCATATAATGGTTAGGACTGGGGAACGGCTCAATTAAAGGCACATGCATAAATATCAACACAACATCTTTTTGTGAATTTTTTAATTCTTCATCAAGCCATTTTAACTGTTCCGGATAAATATAGCCGTTTGCAGTAATCTCAGTATCAATAATACTGTCAAGAACTATTACTTTATAACCTTTTTTGGGAACAAAAGAATAATATGGTTTTTCAAAAATAAAATTTTCATTGTTTTCGCGCAGAATGGATAGATAAAGCTGTTTTGTTAAATATCCGCCGACGCAAACATCATGATTTCCGAAAGAAAAATACCATGGCGCGTTGAGCTCATTTAAGTGCGGCAAAACAGCGTGTAATTCTTTTTCAAAAGGCTTATCAATCAAATCACCTGTAAACATAACAAAGCTTATATTAGGCATTGCATTAATCTGGGAAACTGCATCATCTAAAAGTTTCGGTGATTCCGCTATCATTTTAAATGTAGTATTAGGTGCGTCCTGTAAAAAATGATCATCACTAACCTGAACAAACTTAAGTCCTGAAGCATTTGTATATCCCTGCACCCAGAATAACATCAATCCTACAAGTAATAATGTGGTTATACCATTCAATAATTTTGTAATAAATTTTTCTTTTTTCCGTCTCATCTACTTCTCAATTCTTGATTTTATCTCATTATATTTCGTAACAGCTGTTTTGTCGTCCTCAAAGAGGAGGATAGATTTATCTAAATTCATCAGGGCATTTGCGTCATTACCTAATTCAGCTTCACAAAGTCCGATATATTTATAAATTTCTGCTGTTTGAATTTCTCCGGCTAATTTTTCAAGTTTCTCTTTTGCCTGCTGATACCTTTTCATTTTATATAGAATTTTGCCCTCAAGAAATCTGTAATCTATTGAATTTTCAAGTGCAATAGCTGTTAAAATATCGCTCAAAGCATCGTCACAGTTGCCAAGATTTGCCTGAGCACGAGCTCTTAATGCATATGCAAAATCGTCCTGCTGATTAATTTT
The DNA here is from genome assembly GCA_947857085.1 of Candidatus Gastranaerophilales bacterium. Taxonomy (GTDB): domain Bacteria; phylum Cyanobacteriota; class Vampirovibrionia; order Gastranaerophilales; family Gastranaerophilaceae; genus SIG32. The sequence continues at coordinate 12,165 of CANUDF010000039.1, forward strand.
CAAATATTGATTAAGGTATGTAACTGTCTGTTGAAAATTTCCTGCTTCAAAATAGCAAACTGCAATCTGCAAATAGCATTGGGTAAAGCCCGGTTTTAAGTTTACAGATTTTACAAAATAACTTACGGCCTGATTGTAATCTCTGTTTTGACGGTAATATTCCCCTAGAAAATAATAAGCCCAATAGTCATTTCCTGAAACAAGCGCTGTTAATTCTCCCTGCTTATCTCCAGATTTTTTAGCGTTAACAGACAGTTTTACGGCACTACTTTTAGGCAGAATAAAAGACGTATTTTTCCCCTGTAAAATCTGCTGTAAACCGTTCTTCAAATCCGAAACAGTTTTGTTATCAGGTTCAATAAGCAATATTTTATCAAGATATTTTACAGCTTCCGTATAATTTCCTTCAACACAGTAATTTGTTGCTATATCAAAATAGTCTTCAGTAAGTTCATTTGCACAGACAGAAGAACAAATTAAAGCTAAAAATAACCCTGTTAAAAGAAATTTCTTCATAACAGGATTATATCATAAATTTTGTTATACTTAAAACTAAAAGTCTCAAATTTTAGACATTCATTGCTTTTAAGATTTCTGTTAAGTCCGCCGGAGTTTTCTTAACATCAGCGTTAGAGTATTTAATCGCATTATCAGGGTCTTTCAAACCATTGCCGGTTAAGATACAAACAATTTTTGAGCCGGCTTTTACCTTATCTTTAACCTTAATTAATCCTGCAACAGAAGCGGCACTTGCAGGTTCTGCAAGAACACCCTCACATGAGGCAATCAGTTTGTAAGCTTTTACGATTTCTTCATCTGTAACAAAATTAATCATACCGCTGCTTTCATCACGAGCAGCTTCAGCCTGTTTCCAGCTTGCAGGGTTGCCTATTCTGATAGCTGTAGCAAGAGTTTCAGGGTGAAGAATTCTTTCACCTTTAACAATAGCCGCCGCACCCTCTGCTTCAAATCCCATCATTTTCGGTAATTTTTTAGATTTGCCAAGCGCGTGGAATTCTTTGTAACCTTTCCAGTATGCCGTTATATTACCGGCATTGCCGACAGGAATAAAGTGATAATCAGGCGCATCGCCAAGTGCGTTACAGATTTCAAAAGCACCTGTTTTCTGCCCCTCAATTCTGTATGGGTTTACAGAGTTTACAAGAGTTATCGGATAGTTTTCGGAAATTTTTCTTACCATTTCAAGCGCTTCATCAAAGTTTCCCTGAATTGCAATAATTTCCGCCCCGTACATCATTGCCTGTGAAAGTTTTCCGAGCGCAATATAGCCGTCAGGAATAAGAACATATGTTTTCATTCCTCCTCTTGCACCGTATGCAGCGGCAGATGCGCTTGTGTTGCCTGTTGATGCGCAGATAATCGCTTCAGAGCCTGCTTCTTTTGCTTTTGAAACAGCCATTGTCATACCGCGGTCTTTAAAACTTCCCGTAGGATTACAGCCCTCAAATTTTAAATAAATTTCAGCATCAAGACCGATTTTGCGTGCAAGATTATCGGCTTTGATTAAAGGTGTATTTCCCTCATTAAGTGTAATTACAGGAGTTTTTTCCGATACTGGAAGATATTCTCTGAAAGTATTTATAAGACCTTGATAGTACATAATTTTTTCCCTTATATTTGAACTCTTATTAAACTGTTTACGCTGTTTATAAATTCGCTATCTTCAAATGCTTTTACGGCGCTCTGCATATTACATTCCTTACAAAGTTCCGTAATTACCGTGATATCAGCAGTATTGTTTTCAGAAACATTTTTCTGAACAATACTTTCCAAACTAATGTTACATTCAGCGCAAATATTTCCGATATTGCCGATAACACCTTTATTATTTTTAGCATTTAAAGACAGGTAGTATTTATTCTGAGTGTCAGAAATATCAATACATTTTGCCAGTTCTTCATGACGGCATCTCATCATAGGCAAGAGATAATCCGTTGTGTCTAATTCCGCAGCTATGGCAAGAATGTCGCCGACAACAGAACTTGCTGTCGGGAATTCTCCAGCGCCCGGACCTGAAAGCGTAATGTGTCCTATAGGGTGTCCCGTAAGGCTTACGGCATTTGTTACATAATCAATATGCGCAAGCGTAGAATCCTGCGGGATAAGCATAGGATGAACTCTTACATCAGCATAACCTTTTTCATCCATTTTTGCAGATGCGATAAGTTTAATTTTATAGCCCAAATCATTTGCAGCTTTCATATCTTCTGCACGGACTTTTGTAATGCCTTCGCGGTAAACATTTTCAAAACGGATTTTCTTTTTGAACGCAAGTGTTGCAAGCGTTGTAATTTTATATGCCGCATCAAACCCTTCAACGTCGCCTGTAGGATCTGTTTCAGCGTAGCCCAATTCCTGTGCTTCTTTCAAAACATCTTCGTAAGAGGCACCTTGAACGTCCATTTTTGTCAAAATGTAGTTTGTTGTGCCGTTTAAAATAGCCTCAACCCTTGTTATATTGTTGCCTGCAAGAATTGTTTTTATAGGCATGATAATAGGAATTCCGCCGGCAATTGCTGCTTCATAAAGAATAACTTTGTTGTGCTTTTCCGCAATATTAAAAATTTCTTCTCCGCGTTTTGCAAGAAGTTCCTTGTTAGCAGTAACAATATGCTTTCCATTTTCTATTGCTGTTTTTATCAAGTCAAAAGCAGGATCTACACCGCCGATAAGCTCACAAACAATATCGATTTCAGGATTGCTGACGACTTCATAAGCATCATCCGTAATTATGGTTTCATCCAAATTCGGAATATTGCGTTTTTTGTTTTTGTTTTTAACAGCAATTTTAACTACTTCAATATTTTCAAAAGCTTCAAGAGTTTTGTAAACCCCTGAACCTACGGTACCAAGACCGATTAACCCTATTTTAATCTTCTTACTTTCCATAAAAAAATTATAACATAAATAAACTTATTCATGTTTTTTTATAATGTTTTCAACAATTGGCATAATTTCATTGAAATTCCTTTCTACTTGTTCAAGCAAAGTAATAAACGGCGGGAATTCCTCTATTGGTTCCATTTTATTCCGGAAAGTCTCAAGCAAAAAAACTGCAATACTTCTGGTTTCATTGAGCAAGCTTTCCAAATCAATTACTTGACTATTGTAATTTTCACTCATATTAATAATTATTCAATATATTTTAAATTATTTCATTTATATTGAATATACATAACTAAAAAAGGCAATTTTGTCAAGTACGGCAATAAAATCTATAATGTTAGTTATGAATTTAAAAGAAAAAGTCAAATCATTATTAGCCTCTAAAGCTTTGACAATGACTTATGTCGCACAGGAAATATCCAAAAAGCGCGGCAGAAAATTTTCGTTGACTAACTTCTCAATGAAATTGAAAAAAGAAACATTAACTTACAAAGAATTAAAATATATTTGTGACATAGCAGGTTTCGAAATTGAAATCAAAGAAAAGCCCTAACCCTGCTTAACGAACTTGACCATTTGCCAAAAAGTTTTAAAATAGAAGAATGGAAGTAACTTTCGACAAATATTCCTTAATGGTTGACGGAAAACGCGTATTCATAAAGAGCGGTGCTTTCCACTATTTCAGAACCCCCGGTTATGAAATGGCGCTTGACAGGTTTGCCAAAATGAAAGCCGGCGGCTACAACACGGTTGATATTTATTTCAACTGGAACTATCACAGCCAAAAGCAGGGCGAATACGATTTTACAGGAGTAAAAGACGTAAGGAAAGTACTTCAAGCGGCAAATGAAACCGGTTTATTTATAATCGCACGCCCCGGTCCGTTTATTAACGGGGAAGTAAATGCGGGCGGTCTGCCGTTCTGGCTTTTGAAAATGGATGACGTAATCCCGAGAAACAGAATAGGAACCGAATACCGCTATTCTGAAAAATATATGCAATACATTGAGGAATGGTATGACAATATAATCCCGATTATACGCGAATTTGATAACGTAATCCTTTTCCAGATAGAAAACGAATACGCAACCGACACAATGGAAGAAGATTACATGCGTCAATTATACAAAATGGCGCGCGACAAAGGCATTACCTGCCCGATTTTCCATAATGACGCTTATTTTGCAGGACTATGGGCAGATGTAGTTGATATTTATGCACTGGACTTATACCCTTACATAAACCCAAATCAGAACTGGAAGCAGGATCACTTCTGCTTTGACACACTTGATAATGTAGAAGAAATCTTCCGCAGTGCAAAAGAAAATTCACCGCCGTTTATAGCGGAAATGCAGTCCGGCTGGTTTGATAAATGGGATGGTTCGGGCTATAAGCACATTCGCGACGCTCTTGGCGACGAACACATAAATATTATGACCAAAACAGCACTTTCACAAGGGATTACGCTGTTCAATCACTATATGGCAGCAGGCGGAACTTCCTGGGACGATCTGGCGTGCGATGAGGTTTATACAAGTTATGAATTTACGGCGCCGATTGATGAATTCGGCATTCCGCAAAGCAATTTTTTCAAAGCAAAAGAAATAAACTATTTTCTCGACTCGTTTGATTTTACAAGCACTGACCCTGTGCCGTTTGATTTTAGTCAGGAAAATATCTACACAAAACTCCGCCATGACAACATAAACAACTGCGACTGGCTTTTTGTCCGCAATATGGCCCCTGAAACCGTGACTTTAGAGCTTCCTATCGGCAAAAGTATTCAGCTAAAAGCTTACGACATGAAGATTTGCCCTGTAAATCTTCCGCTAAAGGGCTGTGAAATCGAGTTTTCCGATGTTGAAATTTTTGCAAGGCTTCACAATGAAACAGAAGAAGTTATATTCATGATTGCAGACAAAAACGCAAATATATATTTGAAAGAGCACGGAATAATTTCAGGCGACAGAAACGATTATGACAACCTGACATTTGAACGCGGCGGCAAAATAACACGGTTTGTTTTTTTAACGAAACGGCTTGCGGATAGAAGCTGGCTGCTTAATGATAAACTTATTTTCAACGCTGATTATGTATTACCGAACGGTGCAGCTGCTCTGGAAAGGAATACTGAAATTGCATACTATGATTTGGAACATAAATTTGCAAAAAAATACTGTGTTGTAAACACATTCAAAGATTACAACAAACCTGAAATTATAAAAGATTTTGATATTGAGTTTTGCTCTCCTGAAATCGACCTGCACTATAATTATTCAGACTGGCGCAAAATCGGTTCAAAAACAGACTCATTGTCCTGCGGGCTTTATGACGAATTTGTCTGGTACAAGGGCAGAATTCCCAATAATATCGAAGAAATAACTCTTAGCGCGCGTCATCTTTTTGCGGTATATATAAACGGAAAAGAGGTTCTAAACCGGAACAGCTACAAGCTGGAAAAGCTTCAGGAGGTGCCTGAAACCATTTCAATCCCGCTTGATAAAAATATTCTTAATCAGGAAGTAAACGAACTTACAATACTTGTTCAAAACCTCGGGTTTGACAAGGGATTTTCAGGCGACACAAACTGTCCGCGCGGGCTTGTAACTTTTGAAACAAAGCCGGAAGTTCCCGTAGAGTTTTATGTCTGCGAAAAACTTTCCATAGAGCGCGGCGACACACGCGAAAGCGACAACCCATATTTGACAAAGATTACTGTAAACTTTGACATTGATTTCAGGAATGACGTTTTCTTTGCAAAATACTTATCGCTTGAAAACTTCTGGTACAGGCGCGCAACAATATTTTTAAACGGTGTAAAAATCGGCCGGTATATTAAACGAAGACACGTTCAGGACAAATTCTATTTGATTAACGAATTTTTAAAACCTCAAAACACGCTTGAAATCATCATTTGGGAAAAAGACCGCAACATAAAATCCCCATGGGGCTTTAAATCTGACATGAAAAATGTTATAATACAAATAGGTACACAAAAGATGTACCAGTTATTTAAATAGCTTCCTAATGTAATTTTTGAACAGTAAAAAAGAGGTATTTGAGATGGTTGTTGTTCCTGAATTTTTAATCAGACGGGTTTACAAAAAAGGTTCCCTGAAAAAAATCGAAAACGGTGCAAGTTTAGAGTTGAAAAACGTATTGGGTCCGGGGTTTATCAGCGGATTTAATTACGTAAAAATCAACGACGCGGTGTTTGAAGCGCATGAGGTTAAGTTTATTACCGGCGGTCAGGAGCTGGCAGGCGAAAGCGTTTCCGAAGCAAATCCTGTTGCATTCAGGCTAGGACAGGATGGAACGCTTGTTATGACAGGAAAAGACTGTGTTGTTGACGGCACAAACAAAATCGTCATTGAGGTTATGAACCCGGAAGCAGGTAAGGTTCAATTGACCGTTGAGGATATGGTATAGCAAAAGCGGGGCAATTGCCCCGCTTTTTTATGATGAATATATATTTGGATAAAATTATTTGCCGAATAATACAGCTCTTGCAGCGTCAGATGCAGGAGCAACTGTTTGTCCGTGGAAAACAACCGGGTATATATCAGTAACGTCATCACCTGAAACTTCACAAGGAACAGTAGTTGTTCCTGTTTTTTCACTACAATCAATTACACTGTTAGGATTTTTTGCACCGTTTACATCAATAAAACCGTAGCATTTGTTTGCAGCAGCTGAAGTTTCAGT
>CANUDF010000040.1 GCA_947857085.1 Candidatus Gastranaerophilales bacterium
TACCAAAAAAATCAAACCATCTGTAAATTGAAATCAAACCATTTGTCTTTTTACATTTAATCAGTAATGAGTTCTATAATCCAATGTAACCATGCAAAAATGGTAGAAGCTCTTCTATTATAAGTTTCTTCGCTTTGAATTTTGTATAAGTTAGAATCTTTCATAATCTCAATGATTTGTTCACGTTCTATAACAGAGCCTTTACTTAAACTTTTTCTTAATGCTATATTAAAGACTTTATGTGACAAGATTAGTTTAACAAGTCCTAATTGTCTCTTTCTATAATTTTGTTTCAATAAATTAATTCCAATATCTGTTAAAACAATAGTTGAGTCACATTCTTGAAATAAACCTAAATATTTTCCGGCATTGACATAATAATCTGTTTGTCTTTTATCAAAAGCATAATTAGCAGTTATATCTTCTTTGGACAAATTTCGTTCATTAAGTAATTCCATGAGGTTTATTATTCTTTTAAAGTTATCTGCTTGCGGAAATGGTATTTGCGGTTCTGTAATGATTTTACTATTTTCCAATACAGATTGTATATCATTAATTGAAATACTTAATTTTTCAAATGTATACTTTTTATATTTATTAAGAGCTAACGAGTTATAATTATTTGGTTCAGTAAAAGTATAATCATATAAATGGAAAACATTATTTGTATAAACAAGATAGATAGTATTAATTTTTTTCGAAATCATATCTTTCCACTTCCGGAAAGGATAATATAATTGTCTAACAATAAAGTCATCAGCAAGATTATTTTTAGCTTCAACCAAAGTAAGGCTTTCTGCTCCCTCAAATCCACCGTCTATTTCAATTTGGGAATTGCAAATACTTACATTGTCATATATGTTTGTATATTTGTTTAATATTTGAAATGTAAATTCATTAGATTTCATTCTTCCGTTGATAGTTGGCTTTAAGTCTATATCTTCAATAAAATTTTCTAATATACCGGAAAGATAAGCACAATTTATAGCATTTGTTTCACTTGATATTGTTGATGGAGATATACTTAATATATTTTCAGGAAAATCAACATGTTGAATGTTTAAGTTATTATTGCTTTCTGGAAAAGGATGAAATGTCTTATAAGGAGCAATAATATAATTGCCTCTTGTAATTGGTAAGATAGATAATTTATGTTTTTTAAAAATGATTGGCAACTGAATGCTACTATCAAATTTTGTCATTAAACGGGGTTCTTGCCCCAGTTTTTTAATTTGTTTTGCATTAATTTCGTACTTACCATCATTAGTAATTTTTTCTATTATATTATACTTGTCAAAAGCTTCTTGCCAAAAAATATCTTTTTTTGTTGCATTATCCATAATTTTTGATTAATACCTCATCAACATTTCCTCTTAAAGCAGCATTAGAATTAATTGAACGTTTTGCCTTAATTATATTAATTGAATAATCTTTGTACAGATCCTGAATAAATTCTGTTGCAGAGTTAGATAATAGAAATTTTACACCATTTTTGTTTAATTTATCACATACATTTTTTAATCTTATTTGTTCTTCCCTGTTAAATCCTAAGTTTGTGTAGCCGGTAAAATTAGATGATAGTGATACAGGATCGTAAGGAGGATCTAAATATACAAATGCTCCTTTTTCAACATTATTTAAGAATTTTTCAAAGTCTTGAGAAAAGTATGAAATTTTATTTTCATTTAAATATACACTGACGGCTCTTAACGTTGGCTCATTAACAATATTTGGCGTTTTATAATAACCAAAAGGAGTATTAAATTCGCCTGCTCTGTTTACTCTAAAGAGTCCATTGTAGCAAGTTTTATTCAGATAAATAAATCGTGAAGCTTTTTCTACTTTTGATAATTTTTCAAAAGTTTTGGTATTTCTATCAATCTCTCTTATTTTATAGAAATATTCAGGAGTATTTTCATGTGTTTTTAGTAGAACAATGAGAGATTCTAAATCATTTTTTACACAATCATAAACATTAATTAAATCCTCATTGTAATCATTAATATATGCAACTCTAGGCTGCAAAGAAAATAACACTGCACCACCACCTAAAAAAGGTTCATAGTATGATGTGTATTTTTTAGGAATTAATGCCTCAATTTGAGGGAGTAATTGTTTTTTCCCACCAGCCCATTTTAAAATAGGAGAAATTAGTTTATTCTTCCTTTTCATAATCTTTTTATATCATAAAATTGTTGGTTGTACAAAAATGTATTATTTCTTAATTTGAATTTAGTCTATAATATTTAAGGAGGTTAAAGTTTCTATTTCTTATTTTGTTTTCAATCAATTTCAAATACTCTTTATAACCGCTTCCCCAATCGGCCATGCTGTCAAGTATTCCGCCCAGACTGTAACCGATATCTTTAAATGTATATTCAACTTTCGGCGGGATTTGAGAGTTGACTCAAACAGCCAGAGGAGTTCAGGCTTGGTTGGAGCGGAAATTTACTTTTTGGCCAGAACATAACTTTTGTCAATTATTGTTTTGATACTGTCAAGTGATAATCTGCCATCCAGCGGAATGGTTATCCAGTATTTTTTATTCATATGATAACCGGGGAATATAGTCTGATTATCAATGACTTCGTCTGCATTTTCTGTTCTTATATCTATAATTTCAATTGAGGTATTATCATTAAAACCCAGTTTTTCCTTGGATACTGTTAAAAAAATTGCATACCATTTTGAATTGTCGTTTCTTCTCACAATTGCATTTTTAGGAAATTTTTCCCAAAGATATTCAGGTTCGTTTCCATATTTTTCTCTAACATATTCAATTAATTTAATTGTCTGCTCACTTTTGAAGACATCTGTTTCAAAACATTCTTGTGAGATTTTTTCTAAAATTTCACTAAATTCTTCTCTGATATGGCCTACAAAATTACCGCTTGCACCCTCAACTAAGTGAAGTGTATATAATTCATTTGTTGAAACATCTGTAAGTTTTGTATTGATTTTGCCGTTGTTATTTATATTAATTGCCAGCTCAAATTGCCCGTCTAAAATAAAACTTTTGTACGTATAACTGTTAGCTTGTTTTTTAAAACCGAATTTTAAAAGTTTTTCTTTATTGGCTTTCTTATTATAAAAATATTTAGTATAAAGTGTATTTGATTCAAAATTATCCATTGTTATTTTCTCTTTTGTTTTTCGATTAATTTCAAATACTCTTTATAGCCGCTTCCCCAATCGGCCATGCTGTCAAGAATTCCACCTAAACTGTAGCCGATATCGGTCAGAGTATATTCAACTTTCGGCGGGATTTGAGCATAAACTTTTCGCGCGACAAGTCCGTATTCTTCCATATCACGCAAATTTGTTGTAAGAACTTTTTGCGTAATTGTGCCCAATGCTTTTTTTAATTCCCCGAAACGCTTTGTTCCGTTTAGCAAATCCCTTATTATAAGCACTTTCCATTTGTTGCTTAATAATTTTAGTGTTGTTTCAACAGGACATTGCGGAAACTCTTTTAACTCCATTTTTCCTCCGTTAGTATATTTTAGATACTACAATATTTTTTAAATATTGTCAATATCACAGTCTTTTGGAGTTTTGAGAGAATTATTTTTTATCGGTAACTTTAATCAGGTGCCAACCGAATTCTGTTCCTACCGGTTCGGAAACTTCGCCGACAGGAAGCTCAAACGCTTCATCCTCAAATTGCTGAACCATTTGACCGCGTCCGAAATAACCCAGATCTCCGCCGTTTTGACCTGACGGGCAGAGTGAATAGGTTTTTGCATAATATGCAAAATCACCGCCGTTATCAATATCTTTTTTAATCTGGAGTGCTTCGGCTCTGGTTTTTACCAGAATATGGCTTGCTCTTACCTGTTTTGCTTCCTCATAAGCAAATGCTGTACTGCATAATAAAATAAATAATGTTAAAATTTTAGAAATTGTTTTAATCATATAAACTACCTTATTTTAAAAACGGGGGGATTATATCCCCCTGTTAACCTATAACCGGAGCAACAAATGTTCTTGCTTCCAAATCTTTATCAAGTAATAACAATGCGTGTCTGTCATCGCCGATTAATTCTAATTTCGCAAGCACTGCCCCAACACTGTTTTCTTCTTCAACCTGCTCTTTCAAATACCAGTCTAAGAATGATAAAGCGGCACGGTCTTTTTCTTCTTCTGCAACATCCATTAATGCATTAATGCGTGAAGTTACATATTGTTCGTGTTCCAGAACATTTTTAAATACATCAAGCGGTGAGTTCCAATCAGTCTGCGGTTTGTCGATTGCCATAAGTTCAACTTTTCCGCCTCTTTCATGCAAGTAATTAAACATTCCCATAGCATGTGCGTGTTCTTCCTGAACCTGTACTGTCATCCAGTTTGTAAAACCTGTAAGGTTCATTCTTTCAAAGTATGCCTGCATTGATAAATACAGGTATTCAGAAAATAATTCTTTGTTAATCTGGTCGTTAAAAGCCTTTTCCATTTTTTCAGAAATCATAATTCTCTCCTTTTTAATTTTAACAATTTTAGTCTAGCACGTAAAAATTTAAATGGAATGATTGTCATTTCGGGTAATGAAAAATTTTATAAACTTATTTATATCTTATGTATTATGAATTCGGTAAACAAACTACTTAAAGCACTAAATCACACAATAAAGCTAAAAAAAGATAACTGGACGGAACAGCATACATATTATGCACTAAATACAACCAAAAAATGGGTTGCAAATATAATTCCGTCGGAGCTTTTAAAAAGGTCTGTAAAAAAAGCAGTAGAATCAATTGCTACATTATCCGAGGGTAATATTTTCTATGAAAGGTTTCCCGATTACATTGAAACCCCGAACTACGGCGACAACTGGGGCAGATTGGCAAATTATATAGAAATAAACAATCGTGCGATTTCAGAGATGCGCGATAAGTACGATTGCTGCGGGATTTTGAGCATGATAAAAATTCTTCCTGCAATCCCGCCGTCTGCAAAAAGCTGGGCTAATTGCGTAATTATTTCGCAAATTTTTCCGAATATTTACGGCGACGGTTACAACAAAGGGCCTTTTGAAGAAAATTCAATATACGGTTTGAAACTCAATGCAGGCTACAGCAGTAATATAATTTCTTATGATATTGCAGATAAAATATCACCCGAAGAACAGCTAAAAGCCTTTAATGATTTGGCTCATTTTAGAGGAATAAAATCCGGCTTCAGGATGGTAATCTCGGCAGACCAGATGAAAGTATGTTATCCGGATAGAGATGATGTTACTTTTGACTGGCGTAATCCCGAGCATCAGGAAATTTATATTCAGGAGTGTGTAAAACTTATGAATTTAGGCTTTGAATCTATGTTTATAGATTCCGCAAAACATATAGGCGGTTATGACATGGCAAACTATACAGGAGTAGGAGCGCTGCCTGAGTATCCTCAAATCCAGTATATATTAAATGAAATCCGCGCGCGTTCCGGAAAAACAGATATAAGTTTTGTCGGCGAAAAAAGTTCGGATGACTTTGAACGATACAAAAACATGGGGCTTACAGCCGGAACAGATTACATAACAGGTGATGATTTTTATGCAGTAAGAGAATTATCTGAAAGATTAAAATATATGCGCGATTACGCACCCGGAGTTGAAGTTGAAAATGATAATAACGAGGGCGGACTTTCTTATGAACAAAGACTTAACCGTATAAATTCAGCACTTTTCGGGTTTTATCTTGCAAGCGATAAACTCCCAAGTTTTATGCAGACAGGAGATATATTTCCGTTAAGATACGACACCAACACCCACCATATTATGATGACAAATCCGTCATATTCCGAAGACGGCAACCCCGAGAGCCACTGGGAAAATCTTTTTGCAAAAGATGACGGACGATATTATAACCACAAAGTAGGAGAGCTTTTTGCACACGCATTAGGTTTATAGAAAGGAGAAATATGAGTTTTAATGCATTAAAAGAAAAAGGTATTCCTTTAGAAAAACAGATAAGAACCTGGCATGATATTGTCAGAAGACCTTATAACAGAACAGATGTAGATTGTTACACAAGAACCAGACAGATTTTTATGAACGGTATAGAAATTGAGGCCTGGAATTTTAAACATCACTTTGCAAGAATAACTGATGATATTGAATTGAAAAAACTTCTTGCAAGAATAAGACGTATTGAAGATATGCAGCAAACAACAGTGAACTGGCTTATTCCGGCAAATCAATCTGTACTTGATACAACACTTGGTTATGAGCAGGTTGCTGTGGATTTGACATCATGGCTTGCACAGAACGAACCTGATGATTATGTTAAAGAAACATTTAATTTTGGGCTTCTGGAAGACTTTGACCACCTTTACAGATACAGCCAGTGGGCTTATTTACATGAGGGAACAAATCCTGATGATATTGTACAAGGGCAGACAGATGTTGTAATCGGACGTCCAACACAAAACCATCACAATGACAATGCCGTAAGACTTAGAAAGAGTTATAACAAAGAAACTGCTGCGCCGCAGACAAAAGTTAATATTCTCACACTTGTTTCAGCCGAACAGCAAACGCATAACTTCTATGCAGAACACGGTATGATGTACGGCAATGATGATATAAGACGAACTTACGCGGAAATCTGCGACGTTGAAGAAGAACACGTTTCAATGTACGAATCCTTAATTGACCCGACTGAAACAATGTTTGAAAAACTTGTTATTCACGAATTTACAGAGGTTTGTAACTACTATAACTGTTATAAAGATGAAGTTGATGACAGAATTAAGCAGGTTTGGGAAGAATGTCTTGCAATGGAAATTGAACATCTTCAGCTTGCCGGCGACTTATTGAAAAAATATGAAAAACGCGACCCTGAAGAAATTATCGGTACAGATATTATTCTTCCTTGTCATTTTGAAAGCCAGAAAGAATACGTAACCGATATTTTAATGAATGAAGTTGATAAACGTTTAGATAGTAACATGGGATATACAACAATCGACAAACTTCCTGAGGATTGGGAAAGCTATGATGTTCAGGAAAAAACAGGCGCAGCAGGTGCTCCGACAGAACAGGCAGTACAGCAGGCAAAATCTTCAATCAAACGCGATATAGTTTGCGCTGACAAAAAACTTGTCAAAAAACAGCCAATGCTTCTGGAAAAAGGTTTGGAACGCAAAGCGCAGGCTCCAAACACGGTTTCTGTTGCTGATTATGAACGTATGACTGAAATTGAAGTTTATGACTTTGAGGAGGAAATATAAATGAAAAAATTAGCTGCAATCTTATTTGGTACAGCTGTTGTAACAGCCGGTGCAATTGGTACATTTTTGTTTGTTAAACACAAAAGAAAACCAAAAGTTCAAGACCCGTGGGAAACAGGTTTGTACACCGTTAATATGTTCAAAAAAATAACACGCGACATGAATAGAACTATTGCAGAAACCGAAAAACGTCTTGCAGACCACGACAAACTCCAAAAGATGTACGAAGAAATGGAGTGGAAAACCTGTAATAACTAAAGGCTCATATTGAGCCTTTTTTATTATAATAATTCAACAACTCCCGTATCGTGATTAAAGTGGCATTTTGCAATGTATAAATCGCCGGAATCAACCGCATTTTTTACAATTTTAGATTTTTCAAGCAAAACATCTTCTACCCAAATTGTGTGCTGTTTTGCAAAATAATTGTGGCAGGTTACGTTTTCTTCTTTTTCCAATGCAGGATACACACAGCTCATAATTGACTTGAAGTCTTCGGTTTCTTCAGGATAATGGTCTTTTGCATATTTCATAACCCCGCAGTCGTCATGGCCCAGTAAGATTAATAACGGAACCTGTAATTTTTTCACTGCATATTCAATACTCTCGATAATATTAGGGCCGGCAGTAATCCCTGCAACACGCACAACGAAAAGTTCTCCTATACCGCAGTCAAAAATAATTTCAGGCACTACCCTTGAATCGGAACACGTCAGAACGCAGGCATAAGGTTCCTGATGAAAGGCAAATTTTCTTAAAGTTTCAAGACACATGTTTTTTGCAGTCGGAGTGCCGTTTACAAAATTTTGGTTGCCCCTTAAAAGTTTATCCAGTTCGTTTTTTGCTTTTGCTGATATCATAAAACCATTTTATTATAATTTTTAATATATTGCAAACTTTAAGGATAATGTTATATAATCGGCTAAGAAAGAGAGTTAATATGAAAATGGAAAAAATCGTTAATTTTATAAAACTTCATCCTGAAGTGTTTACTGTTACGGGGTTATTTATAGCTTTTTATTTTATATTCTTTCATAATATAGGCAGTTATGCACTTATGGATGTTGATGAAACAAGATACGTTGCAATGGCAAGGGATATGTTTCATACAAAAGACTTTATGACATTATATTTGAACGGTGATTATTTCTTTGAAAAACCTCCTCTGTATTTCTGGGGCGAATGTTTGTTTTTCGGGCTATTCGGAAAAGTAACCGAATTTACGGCGCGTTTTCCGGTTGCATTATACGGAATGCTTACATCGTTTCTTGTTTATTTAACAGGAAGAAAAGCTGTTTCAAGAAAAATCGGGGTTTTGTCTTCATTAATTCTTGCAACAAGTTTGGAATTTGTAATCCTTGCAAAATTTGCTATTCTTGATATTGTTCTTGCAATGTGTATTGCTTTTTCTATATGCAGCGGGTTTATGACATACTTTTGCAGAGAAAGCAATAAAAAATATTACTGGTGGCTGTTTTATCTTTTCTCAGGGCTTGCTGTTATGGCAAAAGGAATTCCTGGATTCGTAGTTCCGTTTGGAACAATGTTTTTTGCGGCTGTTGCATCAAAAAGATTTAAGGAGCTTTTTAGACCTGTATACTGGATACCCGGAGCAATTTTGTTTCTGCTTGTAATTGTACCCTGGCATGCGCTGATGTTTAAAATCCACGATCCGTTATTCTTTAACGAATATATTGTAAAACATCACCTTGAAAGATTTATTAACTCTAACGAAATCGGAAGAAAAGAACCTTTTTATTTCTTTATTTTAACTTTCCTCTGGGGATTTTTCCCATGGATTTTGTCTTTAATCGCGGCAGTTATTGCAAGGTTTAAGGCTCTAAAAGTTTATGCTTTTGAAAACCTTACACCGGAGCAAAAGTTCTTATATTTAAATGTGATTTCGTTTTTGTTTATAATGTTATTTTTCTCATCATCAAGCACAAAACTTGTGACTTATCTTCTTCCGATATATGTTCCTGCCGCGTTTATAGGCGGATATATCTGGAGCCATTATGAGGATTTCAAAAAACAGATTGATATTTCTGTTTACATATTGGGAACAGTGTTTGTCATTGCGGCAATAGCCGCGGTATTTACCCCGTTGTATTTGCCTGAACAGTTGTACAATGATATTTTAAGTGCAAAATGGCTTTGTATAACTTTGCTTGGTCTTGCAGGCATGCTAAGCATATTTTTTGTGCGAAAAAACAAGCCTTACGGTGTATTTGCGGTTTATGTCGGATTTATGCTGTTGCTTTCAGCGTTTGGAACAAAGGAATTTTTTAACATTGATTACAAATTCGGTCAGAACGATTTAATGGAATTTGCAAAATACACAAAAGAGCATAATTATGATTTAGGTGCCGTAAATCTCGGACGCAAATACTCATTATTGTATTATCATGGCGGAACAATAGATTACAGAGATGCGGAAGAAGTTTCGCAAATGCTTTACAACAAGAATGAAATGATAGTTGTTAAAACAAATGACCTTGATAAAGTAATGAAAAGCTTGCCTTATGAGACTGTAAAGAGAGGACGCCGTTACTCATTAATAAAAGCGAAACCTGATTAATTATCTTCCACAAACTCTATGCGGTAGCCGAGTTCTTTCAGGATTAATTGAATTTCTTCAAATCTTACGGTTCCGCGAGAAATTTTTGATGAAACATTGTTGCTGTTAAATTGCGGGTTATTTGTATTTTTACTAATAACCTGACATATTTTTTTGAAAGATGTACCTTTCTTTGAAATTATACTTTTTAGTTCGTTACGCAAGTTCATACAGTAACATTATAAAAATAGTTGCACAAATTTTCTAAATATGTTATAATAATGCTATATAACATTGTAATATGATATGTAGCATTTAAATGTAAAGAGCATATAGTGAAAAAACATTCTAATAAACAAGTAAAAAAAGAGATGATGCGCGCCTGCGCTGCATTGATTTCATCAATAGGGCATTTTGAGACTGCCCGCTGCAAGGCAGACGAACCGCTTAAAACTGTTCTCGATGATCTTGTCGTAAATTTAAATTATATATTTCATTGTCTGGTAGAAGATATTATATCAAAATAAAATAACGGGACTTTAGGCCCCGTTATAAGTCATAAGTTAGTTATTACCCCTTTTAATACCCACTAAATATCCCGGAATTAAATGAGCCGCAGGGATTACTCTTGATGCCATTTTAGCAATTTGAGTTCCTGCATTTGATATTGATGTAACAAGACAAGCATTATCAAATTGTACAGCCCAGTCTTTCCAGTTAAGCTTTCTGTATTCTTCCTGTTCTTCAAACACGTTGGAATTTATTTTTCTTGCAATTTTGTTACCTGCTACAACACCTGCAATAAGGCTTGTAAATCCGAATGCAAATTGAATCGGTTTTGTTACAGGCGGGAAGTTGTAATGTTTATTTAAAACTTTATTCAGTTTAATTCCGCCGCCTACAAATAATGTAGGAACAATATAATTACCAATTAATTGAACAACACCTTCTTTTACCTTAGCTTTAGTATTTTTTGAATCTGTTAAAGATCCGCCTAATATACCGCCGGCAATTGAAGATGATGCCATTTGAATAACATCTTTTTCTTTTAATTCAATTTTCTTTAAAGTTTTCCAAACTTCTTGAGGATTTTTTAAAGAACTTGGAATTTTTATACCATGACCTCTTGAAATTAAAGCAAGAGCTGAAGTTACACCAACAACACTGCCTGCAGCAGCAGCAATTTTAGTTGATGTTTTAGCTTTGTTGTTATTTCTTTCGGAAACATTATTATTGTTTCTTTGAAATGAGGTAAAATTATTTGTATTTATTTTATTTACACTTAGAGTCATTGTTTTATCTTCTTTTATAAAGTCCCTTAAAATTATTGTTTTTCAATTTGTATATACATTTAAAACCCACATGAAAATAAAATCAATAGCTAAATTAAAATCTTAACGCTATCTTAACGTCAAAATTAAAACCTTAATTTGAAATTGACGCTGATATGTGCTATAATCAGGCTATGAAAGAAAAACACACGATTAAGGAACATATATTAGTCTGTCTTTCAAGCTCTCCGTCAAATCCGAAAGTTATTAAGGTTGCGGCTCAGATGGCAAAAGTATTTGACGCTGATTTTACGGCTTTATTTATTGAGACATCTAAAGAAATAACTCCAGAGAATAAAAAAAGACTTGACGAAAATACAAAAATTGCAAAACAATGCGGTGCCAAAATTGTTACCGTAAACGGTGATGACATTGCCTATCAGGTTTCGCAATATGCTAAAACAAGCAAAGTTACAAAAATTGTAATAGGCCGTTCAGGTTATAAGCCGAACCGTTTTTTGGCTCCTTTAAATTTTGTTGACAAATTAATTTCAATGGCATCTGACATTGAAGTTTATATTATTCCTGATAAAGTGCAGAAGATTTATATCGGCAGAGTTGAGAAAAAACAATTTGAACTGCCCAAACTTACATGGAAAGATTCCTTAACATCTCTTGGGTTTTTAATCTTAGCGACACTTGTCGGGGCTGTTTTTCAAGCTTTTAACATAAATGTATCTAATACTATAATGGTATATATATTAGGTGTATTGTTGATTTCATATTTTACGGAAAGCAAGTTTTACAGTTTGACAAGTTCAATATTATCAGTTCTTGTATTTAATTTCTTTTTTACAGAGCCTCACCTGTCTTTCCGTGCATATGACCCGGGTTATCCTTTTACATTTTTGATAATGTTTCTTGTTGCATTTATGGCAAGCAGCATAACCAAAAAGACAAAAGAATATTCAAGGAAATCTTCCGAAAAAGCGTACAGCATGGAAATTATGCTTGAGATGAGCCAGATGCTTCAGCAGTGCACAAACAATGAAGAAATAAATGCGGTCACCAGACAGCAGGTCGGCAGATTGCTGGAATGCGATGTAATTCTGCGCACTGAAAATGAAGAAATTCAAGATAAGATTGAAAAATGGGTGTTTAAGAACAACAAACAGGCAGGTCATAAGACGGATAATTTTTCGGATGCAAAATATTATTATTTTCCTATAAGCAATATAGACAATGTTTTTGCCGTAATGGTTATATTAAAATCCGAAATCAGTGAATTTGAAAAAAATCTTGTTATTGCCATGCTGCGCGAATCTGCTTTAGCTTATGAAAAAGATGCAATTTTGCAGGCTAAAAATGAACTTTTAATAAGAAATAAACAGGAAGAACTGCGTTCAACACTTTTAAGATCTATTTCGCATGATTTGAGAACACCTTTAACAAGTATTTCCGGTTATGCCGATATTTTAATGAAAAATTCTTCAAAACTTTCCGAAGAAACAAAAAACAAGGTATATAATGATATTTATGATGACTCTGTCTGGCTTTTGAATCTTGTTGAAAATCTTCTGTTTATTACAAGGTTTAATAATAATAAACTTGATATAAAAGAAGAATCCGAACTGGTTTCGGAAGTTATTTCGGAAGCTCTTGCGCATCTTGGGATTAAGAAAGAAAACTTTAATATAGAAACATATATAGAAGATGAGGCACTGTCTGCAAAAATGGACGGACGTCTGATTATGCAGGTTATATTTAACCTTGTGGACAATGCAATGAAGTACTCACCCGTAAATACAACAATAAAAGTCAGTGCGGTTTCCGAGGGTAAATATGTAAGGATATCTGTTGCCGATGAGGGTAATGGTATAAGTGATGTTAATAAACAAAAGATATTTAATATGTTCTATAAGGTTAACGATTCCGTAGCTGATGGAAGACGCGGGCTAGGTATAGGGCTTGCTTTATGCAAAGCAGTTATTGATGCCCATGGTGGCGAGATTGATGTGCAGGATAACAAACCTAAAGGAACAATTTTTTCATTTAAACTGTTAGGAGATTTTGATGAATAAAGGAACAATTTTAGTAATTGAAGACGACAAGAAAATTCAAAACTTAATCGGTACAACACTGGAAATAAGCAATTATGCCTATCAGATTGCTTCAAATGCCGAACAGGGTATTTTAAAAGCAACGTCATACAATCCGGATGTTATAATACTTGATTTGGGTCTGCCTGACAAAGATGGAACGGAAGTTATTAAAAAAGTTCGTTCTTTTTCATCTGTGCCGATTATAGTTGTAAGTGCAAGAATAGATAATGACGATAAAATTTCTGCACTAGACGAAGGTGCTGACGATTATCTTACAAAACCTTTTAATACAGAGGAACTTCTTGCAAGAATAAGAGTTGCCATGAGGCATAAAAATAATAATGCTGAAGAGACAGCGCAATCAGCTGTATTTACAAACGGCGATTTAACTATTGATTATGCTAAAGGTTGTGTATATGTCAGCGGAGAAGAAGTTCACCTTACTGCAATTGAATACAAGCTTTTATGTCTTCTTGCAAAAAATATAGGCAAAGTTCTTACCCACAATCATATTAAGAAAGAAATCTGGCTTGATGATAACGGGGCAGATTCACAGCTTTCTTTGAGAGTTTTCGTAACAAATCTGCGAAAAAAATTGAACGCTTCAAATTATATAATAACTCATATAGGGATAGGTTACAGAATGCTTCAATTATAAAAAACGGGGTTTTAAACCCCGTTTTTTAATGTAAATATCTGAAATACAGATAAATTGAGCTTAAAGTTAATGAGATAAATGTAACGAGCGAGCCGTATTTCATAAATCTCATAAAGCTTATCGGATAGCCTTTAGAAGTAGACGTTTCGCTTACAATAACGTTAGCTGCGGCCCCGATTATTGTAAGGTTTCCTCCCAAACAGGCGCCAAGCGATAAAGCCCACCAGAGCGGGTGATGCATATGTGCTCCGCCTGCGTAAGGCATTGTGTGCTGAACTTCCGCAATCAAAGGCGCCATTGTTGCCGTGTAAGGTATGTTATCAATTATACCTGACAATATACCTGAACCCCACAGGATAAACATCGTGGCTGCTGTCATACTGCCCTGAGTAAGTTCTATTAATTTATCGGCTAAAAAGCTTATTCCTCCGTTTGCTTCAAATCCGCCTATGATTATGAACAGACCTACAAAGAAAAATATTGTCAGCCATTCAACGTCCTGATAAATTTCTTTGGGTTTTTCAAATATTAAAAGGAATGCAGCTCCTGCAAGCGCGAAAGCATAAGCAGGAATTCCTGTCACATCATGGGTTACAAAACCTAAAATAACAAGTAAAAGTGTAATCATTGAACGTATCATTAAAGGCTTATCAGTAATTGTTTTTGAATTATCAAGATTGGCGATGTGCGCCATTTTTTCGGGAGTGGCTTTGAGCCCTTTCCTGAACATAAAAATAAGCACTCCGACGCATACAAGAAATATTAATGTAACAATATCAGTTAGTTCATATACAAAATCCATAAAACTTAACCCTGCTTTTGCCCCGATAATTATATTAGGGGGATCGCCGATTAACGTTGCTGTGCCGCCTATGTTTGACGCTAAAACTTCCGTAATAAGAAACGGTACAGGGTCTGTATCAAATTCTTTTGCAATAACAAAAGTTACCGGCATCATAAGAACAACTGTTGTAACGTTATCCAAAAACGCCGATGCAACTGCCGTAAATGCAGCAAGCGTAAATAAAACCAGTTTAGGGTGACCTTTTGTTGCTTTTAAAAGCTGCAACGCCATCCATTTAAATACTCCGCTTCTGCTTGCAATGTGTACCAGTATCATCATACCGATTAGCAGAAATATTACTTCAAAAGATATATAATCAAATACAGATTTTACATAAACTCCTGCATCGCTATCATAATATCCGTGAAACGGAAGTAACCCCAGAAGCAGGGTTAATCCTGCTCCTACAAGAGCAACAACTGATTTTTGAATTTTTTCTGTGGCAATAAAAACATATGCAATTAATAAAATTGCACCCGAAATTACCATCCCGTGATTTGTAATAAAGTTCTCTAACATTCTTTATATCTCCATTGATTCTTACAATATTTTCAATATTAGCATAAACATCTTAAAATAAAATTTATTAAAAATAATTATTAATTTGAGAATAATTCTTAAGTTCTGTAAAATTTTTAGTATTTGCACTGGAAAAATTATATTAATAGAGTTATACCGAATGTGTAAAGGGGTTACTTTTTTATGGCAAATTAACCGGATTATAATAAAAGATATTATAATTGTTATATTTTGTCATCTAAATAGCGTATTTCAACTGAAACAAAATGATGTAAAATTATTTTAAGTAATGTTAAAATTATAGGTCAAGCTAACAAAAAAATGCGGTCCGGCGGTTTAGCATGATATACAAGTAGGTGGAAATCAGTTTTGGAAAAAAATAAGGTAGAAAATAATAAAAAGCAGGCTATAAAAAAGTCTTTAAGTTCTAATCCTATTTCTGCGAAAGTTTCTAACCCTATCGCCGATAAGATTATTTCTCCTGCTGTTGAAAAAAGTGTAAAAACCATTACTGAAAAGGTAGCAAATCCTATTTCGGATAAGACAGATAAAATTGTTGCCAAAATAAATAATTTTAACTCCTACAGAACTAATAACAGATTATATTCAGGCGGTATTACAACTCCTGTAAAAACAAATCATAGATTTGTTGATTATGCTGATTTGCTTCAGGAAATCAATAATGATTTCAGAAATACTAATGGTCTAAATGAGCTTTTTAGTGCCTTAAACAGAACATTTTATGAAAAGATGGACTGTAATTTTATGGCATTCGGACTTTTTCATGAAAAATCTAAATGCATAAATCTCAGATTATATTCAAAACGCGGTGAAACCTATTCATCAAAAGTTTTTATGTCCGATGAAAAGAATCCTATAATACAATGTTTCAAAAGTTCGGAACCTGTTGCAAAAGATGATATTAAATTTTTGAATATACCTTATATGTACAATTCTTCGGCATTTATAGTTCCGATGGTTTCTGTAAATCAATGTATAGGGGTTGTGATTCTCGGAAAAGAAAGTATTGATTTAAATGTTAATTTGCTGGAATTATTTGCAAGTTATCTTGGCATGTATATGCATAATGCTGAATTACTTGATAGAACCAATAAATTTGCAAACACTGATACACTTACTTCTTTAAATAATCACAGAGGATTTCAGGAAATATTGTCTTCAGAAATTCAAAAAGCTGAAGAAAACAAGACATCACTTTCCGTTGTAATGCTTGATGTCAATAATATTTCTAAAATAAACAGAGAGCTAGGCCACGCTAAAGGTGATGAAGTTATTAAACTTGTTGCCGAAAAAGTTAAGCAGAACATAAGGCCTTCAGACAGTGCCGGCCGTTACGGCGGTGATGAAATCGCTATTATAATGCCAAATACTGATACTGCCGAGGCAAAATATCTTGCGGAATACATTACTTATTGTTTATCCTGCTGTTTTGTTGATGATGTAGGACCTGTAAAGGTTTCTGTCGGTATTTCTACATATCCTGAATGTACAAAAGATCAGGAAAAACTTTTAATCCTTGCTGAACAGGCAATGTATATTTCTCAGGCAAAAGGTTACAAAGAGGGTATGTCTGCAATTATCAGTTCTTCAGATTACAACTTCTGGGACGATGTTGCTCTAAACTCGTTTGCTGAAATTCTTGCCAAACGCCACGCACAAATCGGAATTAACTTTGAAGAAGAACTTTTGCACAAGTTCAATAACGAACAAATTCATTCACAAAACCACTTAATGGAAATGGCAACATCACTTGCAGGTGCAATTGATGCTAAAGATCCATATACTAAAGACCACTCAACATCTGTTTCAAGATACTCGGAAGCTCTTGCAAGAGCAATTAATCTTCCTGAAGAAGAAGTTGAGCGAATAAAACTCGGAGCATTGCTTCACGATGTAGGAAAAATCGGTATTCCTGAAAGTGTCTTGAAAAAACCTGATAAACTTCTTGATGACGAGTGGGAGATTATGAAACAGCACCCGACAATCGGAGCAGAAAAAGTGCTTGAACCGAATGAAGCTTTGAGAGATTTAATCCCGATTGTTAAATATCACCATGAACGGATTGACGGGTTAGGTTATCCTGAAAAACTAAAAGGTGACCAGATACCGCTTGCGGCCAGAATTGTATCTGTAGCAGACGCTTATCATGCTCTAATAAGCGACAGACCTTACCGTAAAGGTATGCCTGTTGAAAAAGCCTGTGAGATTTTGCGTATGGGTGCCGGAACTCAATGGGATGCTGATTTAGTGAGACACTTTATTTCTATTGCACCGTCGCTTTCTACAAGTGTATAGTTAAAAGTCAATCAAATCTTTCACAGGCATATTTAAATTTTCTGCTATATCTATTAAAAGACCAAGGCTGACACAGCGTTTTGCTGTTTCAATTTTTGCTAAATGCTCACGTGATATCCCCAGCATTTCAGCAAATGTGTTTTGTGAAAAGTGTTTTTCGCGCCTGCATTGATATATTTTTCTGCCTAATTGTAAAATTTTTGTAACCTTATTGTCCACAAAATCATTTTATGCTACATTATGATTAATGTATGTAGTCTAATAGAGAACAATTGAGTAATATATTGACATATATAAAAATAAATTTATAATTTAATAAGGAGGAATTATAGGTCATGAAAAAGAATTATTTAGGAAAATGCAAAGCGTTCACTTTAGCTGAGGTGTTAATAACATTGGGAATAATCGGTGTAGTGGCAGCAATGACAATACCGTCACTGGTAAGTGACATTTCAAGGAAACAGCATTTAACAGCATTTAAAAAGAAATATGCAGAAATAGTAGAGGCAGTAAAATTATCTACGATAGATAATCTGGCGCCGTCAAAATGGAATTATGACTTAGAAGATGATGATTTTTTTGCAGCGTATCTTGCACCATATTTAAAGACAACCCGCTGTGACGACTGCTGGATAAGTTACGAACCTAAAGGTTATTGGTTTGAAACACCATCATTTGCGGCCCCTCCGCCTGCTTCATTAGAAGATTGTATAAACTGGTATCCCACATTGGATGATGCATTAAATGATACAGAATCTCAGGAAGCTGGAATATGTTACAATGTTTTAAATGAACAATGTATAAACAGTGATAATAAAACGCCTGAATGTCAGGCCTGGCTGGATGCACAGAGTACCGAACCACCAGAAGAACCTGAGATAACATATAGTTTAGTGAATGGTTCAAGCTTGGGTATGGTTAAGAAAGATAACTTTTTTTATCTGTATTTGGATG
>CANUDF010000041.1 GCA_947857085.1 Candidatus Gastranaerophilales bacterium
CAGGCGCTAGCCTGCGTAGTAATCGCAGTGGCTGAGCCACGACAACATATTAGGTATTGGTCAAACTATACAAATATTGGCATTATTATCTACAGTTTCACGGCAGTGCGATTGCGACGCTCCCGTTGGTCGCTCGCAATGACATGGGTGTTATCGTATCTTTGACACTGCTGATAAAATTTTATTGAAAAATTTTTATCAGCAGTTTATTATATAAGTGTATAATTTACACCCAAGGAAAGACTATTATGACAACTAATGAAAACATAAGAAATATAGCTATTATTGCACACGTTGACCACGGAAAAACAACGCTTGTAGATTGTTTGTTAAAACAGGCAGGTGTTTTCCGCGACAACCAGCACGTTGAAGAACGTGTTCTTGACAGCAATGATTTGGAAAGAGAAAGAGGTATTACTATCCTTTCCAAAAACATCTCAATCAACTATAAAGGCTGTAAAATAAACGTTGTAGACACTCCGGGACACGCTGATTTTGGCGGTGAAGTTGAACGCGTACTTGGTATGGTTGACGGTGCTTTATTAATTGTTGATGCGGCCGAAGGTCCAATGCCACAGACAAGATTTGTTCTTTCCAAAGCACTTGAATTGGGCTTGAAAATCATTGTTGTTATAAATAAAATTGATAAACCCGCGGCTGAACCTTTAACTGCGTTGGATAAAGTTTTTGACTTATTTACTGAACTTACAGACAGAGAAGATTTAATTGATTTTCCGTTTATTTTTTCAAGCAGTTTAAACGGCTTTGCAATAAAAGATTTAGACGATGAACGCAAAGATATGATACCACTTCTTGATTGCATTCTAGAAAATATTAAGGCTCCGGAGGGTGATGAAAATTTACCGTTCCAATTCAGAGCAACATCACTGGATTACAACGAATACGTAGGACGTATTGTTATCGGGCGTATTGCAAACGGCAAAGTTAAATCACAGGAACAAGTATGCGTAATCCATGCTGACGGTTCACAAGAACGCGGGAAAATCACAAAACTTTTCGGGTTCAAAGACCTGGGCAGAGTTGAAATCGAAGAAGCTTTTGCCGGTGATATTGTCGGTATTGCAGGGTTTTCTGAAATCCAAATCGGCGAAAGCATTTGCGATGTAAATAATCCTAACCCGCTTCCCCTAATCCATGTTGATGAACCTACTCTGCAAATGAATTTCTCTGTTAACGACAGTCCTTTTGCCGGAACTGAGGGTAAATTTGTTACTTCAAGACAATTGAGAAAAAGACTTTATAATGAATTGGAAAAGAACGTAAGTTTACGTGTAGAAGACACTGATTCAACAGATGTTTTCAGAGTTTCAGGCAGAGGCGAGCTTCACCTCGGAATTTTAATTGAGACAATGCGCAGAGAGGGGTATGAATTTGCTGTTTCAAAACCAGAAGTTATTTATAAAACCATAAACGGCGAACACTGCGAACCTTATGAAAGCCTTATTGTCGACGTTCCGGAAACTTATGCAGGAAGCTGTATTGAAAGACTTTCAGGCCGCAAAGGCGAAATGAAAGACATGCAAAATGCCAAAGGCAGAACAACAATGACTTTCCACATTCCCGCACGCGGTTTGATAGGTTTCAGAAGTGAGTTTATAAGAATGACCAGAGGCGAGGGAATTATGTACCATACATTCCTGCATTACAGACCTTATGCCGGCGATATTCCAAGACAGAGAAACGGTTCAATAATTGCACATGAGCAAGGTGAAGCTATTCCTTACGCTCTGGCGCAGTATGAAGACCGCGGAGTATTTTTTATCACCCCAAAAACAAAAGTTTACAGAGGAATGATTATCGGTGAATGCAACAAACCTCAGGACATTGTTGTTAATATTTGCAAAACAAAAAAACTAACAAACATGAGAAGCGCTACGGCTGATGTTATGGTAACTTTACAGGCACCTAAACAAATGGTTTTGGAAGAATGTCTTGAATATATAGGCGATGACGAGCTAGTTGAAATAACCCCTGAAAATGTACGCATCAGAAAAGCTGATTTAAATAAAAAAATCTACAACTAAGCCGTCTGATTTTCAGTACCCAATGTTTTATTCTTCATATAAGACTGCAAAAATACTGATGAAAGAATTAATAACATTCCTATATAGAAAGTTAAATTAAGCTCTTTTGCCTCTCCTAAGAATAGAACAGCAATACCAATCCCATAAAGCGGTTCAAGGTTTCCGCATAAAGAAACAGTAAAAGGCGAAATAGTTTTCAATGCCTGAATATGCAAGATATACAAGCCAATTGTACAGAAAAAAGCCAGAACAAGCAGATAAATAAAATCTGAAAATGCCGGCAAAATCGTCTGAACATGATTGAAACATAAATAAAACGGCATAATTGCTGTCATAAACAATGCACCGCCGCCAAGCTCATAAAACAGCATACTCTTTGAATTTTTATCTATTATTTTATTATAAATTGTATAAAGAGCAAATACAGCCGCAGAAAGTACACCTAATACTATGCCAAATCTGTTTCCGGTATCGAAATTAAATATTAGTCCGATACCAAGAACAGCAATTAAACTGTAGCATAATTCACTCCAGGAGAATTTTGTTTTTTCGATAAGTGGTTGAAAAATCACAGTAAAAAATCCGACCAGAGAATAACAGACAACACCCACAGACACATTTGCATATTTAATACTGCCATAAAAAAGTAAAAAATGCAGACCTAAAAGAGCACCGACCCCCATAAGTTTTACAGCATCTTTAAAACTTTCTTTCGGAAATTTCTTAGCAAGTGAAAGCAGCCCGCAAAATAATAAAAATGCAAACCATAGACGGTAAAACACCAGCAACCCTTCATTGAGTTTAATAAGCTTTCCAAAAATTCCGGTGAAACCTGCCAATAATACTGATATGTGCAATTTTAAATAGTTGTTACTCTTCATAACAACAGTTTATGCACACATTAAAAATTTATCCAGCAAGTTCTTCATAAATTTGCATATATTTTTCAGCGCTTACATCCCACGAAAAATCCGACTTCATTGCTGTTTTTCTCATAGCTTCAAGTGTCGGTTTTTCTCTGTAAACACCTAATGCACAATTAACAGCCTGCATCATATCCCAGCCGTCATAACGCCAGAATTTGAAGCCTGTTGAATCGTTCAAAGGATAACCGGTAACCGTATCTTCAAGCCCGCCGGTTGCCCTTACAATCGGTAAAGAACCATAATGCATTGCAATAAGCTGGCTTAAGCCGCAAGGTTCAAATCTTGACGGCATTAAAAAGAAATCACTTCCTGCATAAATAAGGTTTGCAAGATCAGCCTTGTAGCCTATGTATGAACGAATGTTAGGAGTATTATTAGATAACCATATTAAAAGATTTTCATAATCAGAATCACCGCTTCCTAAAAATACAAAATCTGCTTCTGTATTTTGCATAGCATTTTCTGCCTGTCTGATTAAATCAATGCCTTTTTGCTCAACAAGACGCGAAATTAATGCTATTAAAGGTCTTTCCGGATTATAATTAAGTCCAAAGTATTCAGATACAGCTTTTTTATTTATTTCTTTTTTATCTAAAGTTCTTGGAGTATAATTTGCAGCAAGATTTTTATCTGTTTTAGGATTAAAAACTGTATAATCAATACCGTTAACAATTCCAACAAGTTTGTGCTGGTTCATTCTTAATGTATAATCCATTCCCTCGCCGTATTCTCCGGTTAAGATTTCTCTTGCATAATTTGGTGAAACTGCAATAATTTTATCCGAGTAATTTATGGCGCCTTTCATCCAGTTAACTTTGCCATAATGCTCTACCCCAAATTCATTATAGACAATATCTTTACGCATATTCGCAAAATCAATGACATCTTCAAACCAAACACCCTGATATGCAAGATTGTGAATTTCAAAAACGGTTTTTGTATTTTTCCAGAAATCGTCGTATCTATAATTACTATGCAGATAAACAGGTATCATTGCAGTGTGCCAGTCATTTGCATGAATAATATCTGCTTTAAAATTCAATGCCTTGGCGTATTCCATTACAGCCAGAGAAAAAGCAATATACCTTTCATGTTCATAACGTGTATCAAGCCATTTTGGATAAACTTCCTTGAAACATGAAAAATACCAATCATTATGAACAAAAAATACATTAATATTTGTGCCAGGAAGTTTACACATGAACAATCTGAATTTGTGTCCCTGATTTCCAAAAGTAAGCCACATTTCAGAATTCTCAAGTTCTTTTATGCCGTATTTATCAACATCAATAAGCCCGTGAAGCGGAGTAAAAACAGCTATTTCCGCATCATCTTCCAAACACTTTGGCAGACTGCCGACAACATCTGCTAAACCACCGGCTTTTGAAAACGGTGCTACTTCTGCTGCTGCAAATAAAATTTTCATTATTCCTCTCTTTCTTCTGAAACATTAGCCGCTGCTTCTTCAGGACTTTCTTGTGACTGTTCTTCGGATTTTTGATTTTCTGTTTTTGAATTTAATGGAACTCCATCAATCATATAGTGTTCAGGATTGACATCAAATTCAAATTTTATATTATATTTCTGTGTAATATAATAAGCCTGATTTAAACATATTTGAGCTTTATCAACATATCCCATAAACATCATGATTTTAAACATGTTGTATTTAAAAAGCATTATAACAAAGTCACTTGCTTTGCCATATCGTTCAAGCTGAATTATTGAATTATTCAACATCCCGTATGCAACATCAAATTTTCTTTGTCTAATATTCATTTCGCTTAAAAAATACCATCCAAGATGTTGAAGTAAATACATTCCTTGATTTTTAACGGATTTAATTATTTTATAAATAATTGAAGAAGCTTTCTTATAAGAATTTAAATTGATATAAGTATAACCTATTAACAGATCGCAAAATATTTCTATTTGCGCAAGATTATCTCTTTTTGCATTTAACTTTGCCTGATAAATATCTTCTGCAAATTGTTCTGGATTATCTTTAGAATTGGTAAACGCATTTAAAATATTATAAACAACCTTCGAAAATTTATCTTCACCAAGCATATCTTCAGATATAATAACTTCACGGCCGGCAATTAATTCCTGAAGCTGGATAAACAAATCATATGATTTTGGCACAAAGTCAAGAGTAGAATAAGTAATATTTAAAAACTCATGCACATTTCCTTTAAGCTGTAAAACATTTGCAAGAGCTACATACCCGACACAATCTACTATCATATCTTTAAATTGCTCGTCAGTCATATGTTCTGGTTTAAGTTTATCTAAATTATCATTACTAACTACATTTAAAACCTTATATCCAATATCAAGGCAGTCTTCCATAGCTCCCATATTGAACAGTATTTCAACATGGATTAATGACATAAGGAAAAAATATAAGTTAAAATTAGGGGCTTCAGGGTCAATAGAAGCATTTGGAATTAAAGATAATACTTTATGTGTCAGGCACAATGCATGCGTATATTTGGCCGAGGCAAGTGCACCATGAATCATTTTACTGCAAAGCAGAATAATTTTATCTATATCAGTTGTATTCTCAAGATTTTTTAAAGTTAACTCTGCAATATCTTGAGTTTTATCCGGTACATATTCATAAAGATTTTCCGAAATATGTTCATATAAATTCAGCTTATAAGTTTCAATATCCTCAGAAAAAGCTTGAGGAGCTTTATTTTTTTCCAAGAGTTTCAGTATTTCGGTTGAACAATTCAAATATGAACTGAAATCACCAAGAGATAAATTAACCTTTGACAGCTTTTCCCATTCAAGAAAAGCATTGCTTTCATCCGATAATAAAGTATAGAGATAAGATTTCACAGGGCTGGGCATGTTTTCAACAAAAACTTTAGAAAACAATTCGTTAGCAATTTTCTGCAAATCGATTTTATTCATAACCTCTAACAAATTTTCACGAAGCAAATTGTAATTCGGGAAATACATACAGTTATTATAGAAATATACATATCCCATATCGGAAAGCTTATTAATAATTTCTTCAGTATTTTCATACCCCAAACTATCAATAGTAGCAACATCAATACGTGTACCGAGCAGCAATACTGAAGCTAAAAAGCGCATAGTCTGAGGGTCGTCTTTCAAAAGGTTCAAACGGCGCCTCATAAGCCTGTTTAAATTAGACGGGATAATAATAGTTTTTGGATTAACCATTTCTATACTATCTTCGGTATATTGATATACACCTGATTCAATTAAATATTGAATAGCAATATCCAGAAATAATATACTGCCGCATGAATATTTTGCGATTCTGTGAAAATAAAAGTCATTCATTATATTTCTATAAAAATTCTTATTTTCTTCAATAATCTTTTCAAACGGAGTAGGTTTTAATGTTATTTCTGTATAATATGGCCTTGTCAACAAAAAGTGTGATTGCCTATGTAATGAAAAATCTTTATCATAAGAAATCAAATAACTTATCTGAAGTTCATCAAAAGCCTCAAATAAATACTTCAAAACATCATAAGAACTTGAATCAATCTTATCAAAATTTTCAATAAAAATTAAAGTATTAGGAATAACTTTTAATAAAGTCAGGAAAATATCAAAATATTCATTTCTGGTATCAATCGCATCAGTAATTTCTCTTTCTGAAAGTGTAACAAGATCCCTAATCATATTTTCGGGATCAATTGTAGAGAAAGCTGAGAAATCATTCTGGTCAAAAAGTTTTTGTGAAACAGTATATTCAAAAATAGCAGAAACAAGGTCGCGGAAAAAAGCATACGGCGAATACTTCATTTCATCATAGCATGTGATAGAAATAATATTATTGTATATACCTAATTCTTCAATCTCATTTATTATTTTGAGTGAATAAGGTACATACATCTGGGCAGTTTTTATAGCCAGAATACCTCTTGGAACCGATTGAAGCTTATTAACAATATGGTAAAAGACATCGACATTTTCTGTTCTTATAAAATCACAATTTATTTCATTAAAGTTTATAGTCTCAATATCATATATTGCATCCGGATCAGAAGGAGTTTCCGCCTTAACCAGAGCTTCTCCGTCAATTTTATCCTGTTCAACAAGCATATTTTGAACGAAATTAGGCACCTTAACTTCATTTTCATCTTCTTCATCTTCAAATAATGAAGGGTCAATAACTATCAGGTCTTTTACATCAAGCTCATAAAACATCTGCATTTCGCCGTTAATCATAACAGAATTAAGCGGTGTAAGCTTATAATTTTTTTCCAGAGCTTCATATAACGGAGTATCTGTAATAATTTGAAAAGAATTTAAAACACGTTCCTCATCTTTAGATTTTGAATAAATCATATTGATATTAAAGCCTGATTTATAATCGTTCGGATCGCCATTAACAGACTTTTTAAGCAAAAACATATTACATCTTACAGAGGTACTTTTACGTTTTGTAAGTTTGCAATTCAGTCTGGTAATTAAGTTAAGAATTTCAATTGCTGCATTTACAGCAGTATTAACGGAACTGTTAAAAGTATAGTCTTTGTAAAACCTTATTACGTAAGTTTTATCAATTATCTGACGTCTTATGCCTATCGATTTTACATAATCAGCGATAACCTTGTCCAAATTAACTTTAAATTTATTAAACAGCTTAGCAGATCCTAGCATATCTTTCATCTCGGACAAGTTAGGAAAGTCAATAGTAAGCATTGCAAAATCATCATCAGTATTTGCTTCATTTAAGATAACACTCTTTTCAAGCGGAAATTTACACTTGGCGCACTTTTTATTTGCGGTCGGATTAATTTTCCCGCAATTGTGACATTTAGTGACAATTACATAACCGCATTTTTTACAGGTATTACTCTCATTAATAGTTTTACAAACAGGACAAACGACTTTAAGCACCTTTTTACAGTTAGGGCAGACAATCGCTTTGTCATCAATTTCTAAACCACACTTTGGACATTCCATACCAGAATTATATCATATACAATATTAATAAACAATAACCAAATTTAAGCTTTACAAACTTTTCCGGCAAAGGAATTTATGCTATTATTACAATATGAGTATAATTGCAGATGATAATGATTTTAAACGAGAAAAAACCGAACGCAATCCTGTTATAAAGGCTGAAAAAATAGAGTTTGACAAGAATTTTGAAAACTGTATCAGACCAAAAAGTTTTGATACGTATATCGGCCAATCGGCATTAAAAGAAACATTAAAAATTTCAATCGAAGCAGCAAAAAAACGTGAACTTCCGCTTGATCATCTGCTTTTCTACGGACCGCCCGGATTAGGGAAAACAACACTTGCGGGCGTTATTGCTGAACAAATGGGTGTTGAAATAAAAATAACCTCTGCACCGGCACTTGAGCGCCCGAGAGATATAATCGGGATTTTGATGTCATTAAAAGGCGGAGAAATTCTTTTTATAGATGAAATTCACAGACTTAATAAAGTTGCGGAAGAAATTTTGTATCCTGCAATGGAAGATTTTATACTTGATATGACAACAGGAAAAAGCCAGACTGTAAAAACAATGAGAATTCCGCTGCCGAAATTCACTCTGATAGGTGCAACAACAAAAGCCGGCGAGCTTTCAGGGCCTTTACGCGACAGATTTGGAATAATCCACAGACTTGAATTTTACACGGAAGAAGAATTGTCACAAGTGATTAAGCGTACCGCAGGAATTTTAAATATTGATATTGATGATAAAGGCGCACATGCCATTGCAAGACGTTCAAGAGGTACACCGCGTATTGCAAACAGGCTGGTGAAACGCGTCAGCGACTTTGCGCTTGTAAAGCACGACGGAAAAATTACCGAAGATGTTGCTAACCAGTCACTTGATATTTTAAAGATAGATGAATTCGGGCTTGATACAACAGACAGAACACTTTTAAAGCTTATAATCGAAAAATATGACGGGGGCCCTGTGGGAATTGAAACAATAGCGGCAGCAATCGGTGAAGATGTAAGAACGATAGAAGATGTATGCGAACCGTTTTTATTGCAGGCTGGTTTATTACAAAGAACACCGAGAGGCCGTAAGGTTTCACCTGAAACCTACAGACATCTCGGCTATAAAAATATTCAAATCACAGAACAAAAAGGTTTATTTGAAAAACATTAATTCTCATACAGCCAGCTATAGTAATAACATGGCGGATGCTTACAAAATGAGGATCTATTTAAAAGATCTCTCTTATAATATGGTATTACTTTAACTGGATAACCTTTAGAAATCCTATCATCATTTTTATCAGCGAAAGTAAATATCCATCTGTCTTTTCCGAATTGATTCGGATCAGAAAAACCATTTGTATCTACCAAGTATATATTTTCAGTATCATTATATTGTGCCCAACTGCGACCTGATATATCCATAAAGGATGATGCCGAATTACCAGGTACCCCATTGTCCATGTCTAGACCGTCATCAGGGTTACCTGACGTGCAACTTCCCCCGCAAAGCGTATCTCCTTTAGCCCAGCAGGAATATAAATCCCTTCGCTGACATTCTTTTGATATTTTTAATCCGGATTTTATTATCTGCCACTCTTTTGACGTTACTTCATTCTCAAACTTGGAGCGCCTATAAGGCATTTCATTATATGCCATAGCAGAAAACAATACCTGATTTAAATCTGAATAAGCTTTCTTGTATGCCGCTTTAAACTGCTTGTTCTGATAAGCATTTATTAATGTCGGAATTGTAATCGCTGCAACTACACCTATAATAGCCAACGTGATAAGAACCTCGGCAAGAGTAAAACCTTTAGACCAACTTCTTATGTGAACGATAAAGTAGCTGCACCAGCTTAGAGGAGACGCCCCCCCCCGAGTTTCATGTTTAATAATTTTTTCATGCTTCCTCCTTTGTTTTTACACTTGTTAAGTATACCATTTTATTCATTAAATCGCAATATTTATGTTAAAATTAATTTGAGGAGTATTTATGAAAAAAATATTAATAATATTAGTTATGTCATTAGGAATTTTTCTACCTTGCTTTGCTGGTGAAGAACAAATTTTACCTGCTGAAAAAGGACTGGTAGAAAATATAGAATATGTTGATATGGAAAATGTCTCCGGCGGAGAGCAAAATCAAGTTAAGCAGGAAGTCAAGGTTAAACTTTTAACAGGAAAGTTTAAAGGTTCAGAAGTCTACCTTGATAATATGCTTACAGGCAATCCAGCGTATGATATTATGCTGTCAAAAGGTGACAAGGTTATTTTGCATTTGGAGCCAAAAGTTGAATTTATAGAAGACATTGACGACGTTGATTTCTTTATTTCTGATATAGAACGTGTAAATGCAATTTATTTCTTTACCGGGATATTCTTTGCTTTGCTTTTATTTATAGGCAGAAGAAAAGGTGTTTTAAGCTTTTTATCAATAGTAGCAACAGTTGCACTGATATTTTTTGCAATGACTCCTATGATTTTGCACGAAGTTTCACCGATTTTTGCGGCATTACTTGTATGCGTTTTATCCACAGTAATAACAGTATATCTTGTTGGAGGATTTAACTATAAAAG
Source organism: Candidatus Gastranaerophilales bacterium (assembly GCA_947857085.1). Taxonomy (GTDB): domain Bacteria; phylum Cyanobacteriota; class Vampirovibrionia; order Gastranaerophilales; family Gastranaerophilaceae; genus SIG32. The sequence continues at coordinate 10,511 of CANUDF010000041.1, forward strand.
TACATCAGCAATTTTAGGGACAGTTTCAAGTCTTTGTATGGCGGCGCTTTTATCCGTAATGGCAATAAAACTTGCTACACTTACGGGATTTGCCGGCGAAGAACCTATGTTTTTATATACGGCGCGGCCTGATTTGGATTTCACGGGGATATTGTCAGCTTCAATGATGCTTGCAGCATTGGGGGCGGTTATGGATGTCGGGGTTTCTATTGCAAGCACGATTAATGAAATTCACGAAACCGACTCTTCCTTAGGCATTAAAGAACTTTTTAAATCAGGCATGAACGTAGGACGTGATATTATAGGAACAATGTCAAATACGCTTATTTTGGTTTATTTGGGAAGTGCTTTGCCTCTGGTATTATTGTCAAACAATATTGACCTTAATAAGTTTTTTAACCTTAATCAGGTTGCAACCGAAATTTCATCAGCTCTAATCGGAAGTATAGCTATTTTAGCCTGCGTACCGATTACTGCAATAATAAGTGCTTATTTGATTAAAACAAAACATGTCGAAGAATTTAATTTTAATGCAGAAAAAAAAGAGGACTAAGTCCTCTTTTTTATTATTATCTAATTATTAGTTCGCACTGCATAAAGCACAAGCTTGAGATTTCAAAGCATCAGCTTTATCGGTTTGCTCCCAAGGAACAAATATATCGCTTCTGCCCATGTGTCCGTAAGCAGCTAATAACTGATAGAATTTACCGCCGTTTTTAGCAGGTAATCCGCGTAAATCAAACTGATTAATGATAGCAGCCGGTCTCAAATCAAAGTTTTTGAATACAAGCTCTGAAATTTCATCATCAGAAATTTTACCTGTACCGAAAGTATCAACCATGATAGAAACAGGTTCTGCAACACCGATAGCGTAAGCCAACTCGATTTCGCATTTGTCAGCTAAACCCGCTGCAACTACGTTTTTAGCAACGTATCTTGCAGCATAAGCAGCAGAGCGGTCAACTTTTGTAGGATCTTTTCCTGAAAAAGCCCCGCCTCCGTGTCTTGAGTAACCGCCGTATGTATCAACAATAATTTTACGGCCTGTTAAGCCTGCATCACCTTGAGGACCACCAACTACAAAACGTCCTGATGGATTTACTAAGATAATAGTTTTATCATCAAGTTTTATAGTTTCTTTTTCAAACACAGCATCAATAACATATTTTTTAATGTCATTTTTGATTATTTCCTGAACCTTATGGTTATCGCATTCGCCGTTGATTTCCGGATCGTGCTGGGTTGAAATTAAAACCGTATGAATTCTTGACGGTTTACCGTCAACATATTCAACTGTAACCTGAGATTTACCGTCCGGTCTTAAATAATCAACACGCCCTTGCTTTCTAACCTGAGCTAATCTGTAAGATAATTTATGAGCTAAGCTGATAGGCAAAGGCATTAACTCGGGTGTTTCGTTACAAGCATAACCAAACATAATCCCCTGGTCGCCAGCGCCGATATTTTCAGTCTCTGAGCTTGAAGTATCAGCATTATCAGAACGGGTTTCAAGCGCCTTGTTAACACCGCCTGCAATATCACAGGATTGTTCGTCAATACTTGTTAATACAGCACAAGTTTTGTAATCAAACCCGCCGCCTTCACGGCCAATATATCCGATATTTTTAATTGTGCTTCTAACAACAGACGGAATATCAACATAACAATCAGCAGTAATTTCACCGCAAACAAGAGCCATGCCGGTAGTAACAGTCGTTTCAGCAGCTACACGTGCCTGTGGGTATTTTGTTAAAAATTCATCTAAAATAGCATCAGAAATCTGATCGCAAACTTTGTCGGGGTGTCCTTCCGTAACTGATTCGGAAGTGAACAAAAAATTTCTTGGTGTCATTTCTTTTTCTCCTTAATTTTTTTACCGCCGGTAAGTCTTTTAATTCCAACCCGGCCACTCCATTGAATAAAATTATACTCCTGTAAAAATATAAAATCAACAAATATATCTATTTATTTAAAAAGCTTAATCAAATTCTTAACAACATGCCCGAGCACATAGCCGCACAAAGAACCGCCGGGAAATGGTGTCATAAAGCCGCCGGCAGCCATAGCAGTAGGGATATCATCTGTTTTAACTTTAATATTACGAACAGAAGATTTTATCTTAATAAACAAGGCTTGTGGTTTATTTTTATCATTAATTCTGGAATAACGTTTACCAATATTCCAGCCATCTCGCAAATTATTGCGCAAAGAGGCCTGTGTTGCCCTGATATCCTTTGGCAAAACTGTTTTTGTAACAGATGATACTATTTTAGAAATACTGGCCATATAATAAAAATTTAAATTTTAACATTCAAATGAAACGCTTATTAAAAGTTCAGACTCAAGAACTTTAACGACAGCCCACCTTAACGGCCTAATGCCAAGTTTTTCAAGTTCCCGTTCTATTAAAGCATTATCATTTGAAAAATTAATTCTAACTATCTCAGACTTAATCATAGACAAATTTTAACACACCGTAATATCATTTGCAATAATATACTGGTAATGATATAATCGACAAAAGGAGATTAATATGAATTTGAATATTTTAAATAAGCTTAAAATAGATACCCCCCCCCCCGATTTCTTCCTATTGTATTTACTATTGTATTCACAATAATTTTCATATTTTTGTCACCGCACTGGTTTATAAAACATGAATACTGGGCCAATAACAAGCCTCTCCCTGAATTTTCAACAATTAATTTAGCCTATAATAATGAACCGGAAATTGATAAAAATTACAGCTTTATAACTTACCCTAACAATAATATTTTTGAGACAGATGTAGACATTACAAAAACAGGAGAGTTGACGATAAAATTTCCTAAATATACATTTTCTGGTAAAAGATTAGATATAAACAGTTTTTTAATTAATAATCAAGAATGTAAAAATAAATTAGAAAATAATAAGTACAAAATATATGTAAATAATGGTGATAAATTAAACTTAAAAATTTCTTATATACAAAATATAACTCCGTTCCCATTATTAAAAAAAATTAATTATTTCGCCTTTGTTGTAAGCCTAATTTTTTACTTAGCAATATTTTACTTTCTTTTTTATAAAATATTCTCCCTTGAAACAAAAGATGTATATCTATATATAAAGGACTTTTTAAAAAAACACAGGAATGAAATATTTTTATTTATATTATTTTTAACTTTTTACCTTATATTAAATTGTAAAGCTGCAATGCATATCAATTATTGTATTGGCAGTGGTATTGGCGAAGGTAATGACGGACTGCTTGTTGCTCCAACCATTTGGTATTCAATAACAAGAAGATTTCACCCTTACTTCTTTTTGCCTTTTTATCCACTTTTTGACACTCTTATATACATTACTAATAATTTATTTTTATCACTTGTTATTATCTTTTCAACACTGGCGTCTTCTACAGTTGTATTTCTATATAAATCTTTAAATACCATTTTTCCTGATAAAAAATATCTTATGCTTTTATTAACCTGCATCTTCGGATTTAGTTACAGTCAAATATTTGCTTCTTACAGCATGGATTTATATATTATAACATCTTTCTACTTAACTATAATATTATACCTCATTTTACAAGAGATGAAATCAGATAAGTATTCGTTCTTAAATATGTTTCTAATTGTGCTCTTTAGTTCTTTATCCTTCGGAATTACTATACCTAATATTATAACTATATTGTTATTAACTATTCCTATTTTTATTTTGAAAAAGAATATTAAAATAATTCTTATTATAATTTTTTCATTTTTGTTGCTTACTGCAGGATTACTTGAGTTTAAATCCGCGACCTGCCGTGGCGCGGCCTGGAAAGCTGTATTCTATACAAACACTTACAATGAAGCTAAAATGTGGATTAATCCGGAAGTAAAAAGCAATATAATACCTTTTGTCAAATCCAGTCTGATTTCACCTCTTATTAAACTTTCTAACAAGTTTAATTCATACGCAGCCGCAGTATTTGTTCTCGGCTTTTTCCTGCTCCTTGTTTGTACTATAGTATTATGCTTCAGAAAAGATGTTAGTTACAAAGACAGGTTGATTTTCTACTCCCTGCTGTCAGCGTTATTATATAACTTTATCGCTAACTTTTTCTGGTACCCGATTGAAGGTTTTTTATTCTCCCCAAATCATTTTGCAATCTGGTTTGTGATAATGGGATATTCTTTTAAAATTATTGATGATTACCTTAGCAAATTCAATAAAAAAATAGATGCCCCTATGGTTTATCTACTGCTTATAATTTTCATTATGATACAGCTTCCGGCAAATATTATTGCCAATAGAGAAATTCAACAGGAGGCTATCAAAAATTATCCCCTTACATACAATTTATTAGAAGGAAAAAATATAAATGATGAAAAATATAATTAAATTACTAAAAATTAAACATTATATTAAAAATACAATTGTATTTATACCATTAATTTTTTCATTAAGCTTTTTCAACCTGAAGCAAACAATACTTGCATTTAATGTCTTTATAGCATTTTGTTTAATCGCATCAGCTGTATACATTTTAAACGATATTATAGATATAAAAAATGATAAGCTACATCCGATAAAAAGGCATCGACCAATAGCTAGCGGTGCAATAAATTTAAAACTTGCATATGTATTATTTGTATTACTTGTATCTCTCAGCTGTATTACAGCATATACTATTAATCCTGCATCAATGGTAATGATAATAACTTATCTAATTTTAAATATTTTATATTCTTATTACTTAAAAAAAATACCCATTATTGATGTTGTATGTATAGCACTGGGATTTATAATCAGGATTTTAGCAGGCTGTTTCGCCATTTCCGTAATACCGTCGCCGTTAGTAATCCTGCTTACATTTTTCACCTCAATGTTTTTTACTTTTGCAAAAAGGAAACTTGAATTTAGTCTAGTTAAAGACAATGACAATTTAAGAAAATCGGTAAAATTATATAATGAACAATTATTAAATCAATATGTAAGCATTAATGCCATTTTATCCATTGCTTTTTATTTTACATACATGCTTGATCCGTCAACTATTTTAAAAGCTCAGACATCATTGCTCTACATAACTGTAATTCCATTTGCAATTATAATTTTCCGGCTTCTGTTTTTAATTTATACATGCAATAACAATGATGATCCTGCTGAATTTATATATAAAGACAAAACTACATTAACATTACTTGCAGTTTATTTTATAACATTATTTTTAATTTTATTAATCTAAAAGCCGATAAAGGGATTTGAACCCTTGACCTACGCATTACGAATGCGTTGCTCTACCAGCTGAGCTATATCGGCTTTTTAAATTATTATTCAACAGTTACTGATTTAGCCAAATTTCTCGGCTGGTCAACATCTTTACCAAGAAATTCCGCTATATAATAAGCAATCAGCTGCAACGGAATAACCGCAATAATCGGAGACAAAAATTCCTGTACATCAGGCACTCTTATTATACATTCAAACAAATCATCAATTTTACTGTCATTTGAATTTGTCAACGCTATCATTCTTGCATTACGTGCCTTTGCTTCTTCACTGTTTGAAAGTAGTTTTTCATAAACTGTACCTTTCATTAATATAGATAATACCGGCATCGTATCGTCAAGCATTGCAATAGGCCCGTGTTTTAATTCACCTGCCGCATAACCCGTTGCATTAATATAACTTATTTCTTTCAATTTTAATGCACCTTCTAATGCAGTCGGTAGATTTATTCCTCTTGCAACATAAATAAAATCTTTTGTTCCTGAATATTTTCTTGCACATTTTTGAATTTCATCAGTATTTGAAAGAACTTGTTCAATCTTTTGCGGTAATATAATCAGTTCATTCTTAATTGATTGAAGAATTGAAATATCACAGCTTTCTTTAATTTCCGCCATATATAAAGCTAACAGATAAAAAGCCATCAATTGTGCAATATAAGATTTAGTAGCGGCAACGGAAACTTCAATACCTGCATTTACTGACAACAAGCTGTCTGCCTCTCGTGCCATAGATGAATCAGGTCTGTTGGTTATAATTAATATATGTGAACCTTTAGCTTTCGCCTGTTTAATTGCCGTTAACGTATCGGCAGTTTCACCTGATTGAGATACACCTATAACAAGGGTATTTTCGTCGGTTACCGTTCTTCTGTAAATATATTCGCTGGAGGCTTCAACATCTACGGGTATTGCGCAAAAGGTTTCTATCAAATACTTGCCGACCATAGCAGCATGTAATGATGTTCCGCACGCTATAATTTGTATTCTGTTTAAATCTTTTAAAGTTTCTTTTGTAAGTTTTACTTCATCTAAAACAACAGGTTCTGCCGCTGTATGAAGCTTTCCTGTCAAAATGTTTCTGATAACATCAGGCTGTTCATGAATCTCTTTGAGCATAAAATGCTTATATCCCATTTTGCTCAATGCAACAGGTTCCCACGGTAAAACTTCGACTTTTGGCGGAACTGTATTCCCGTCTTTGTCAATCAATACCATAGAATCCGGCGTAATTGTAACAATCTGATTATCATTTAAATACATTGCTTTTTTTGTATATTTAATAATAGCAGGTACGTCAGATGCAATTAAAAATTCACCTTCACCCAGCCCTACCAGAAGCGGAGCATTACGTTTTGTTGCAACAATAGTATTTTTATAATCATTATGCATAACACATAGAGCATATGCACCGTCAATTTCTTTTGTTGCCAGTCTGACAGCTTCTGTTAAATCTTTTACTTTCTCATATTTTTTAGCTATAAAATGAGCAACTACCTCTGTATCTGTTTGGGATTTAAATATACAACCATCTTTCTCAAGCATAGCTTTTAATTCTTTATAATTTTCAATAATCCCGTTGTGGACAATAACAAGATTACCGCAATTGCAGGTATGCGGGTGTGCATTTAAAACAGTAGGCGCCCCATGAGTAGCCCAGCGAATATGACCTATACCCATTGTAGATTTTTCGAACTCACCTTTATGAGTTCTCAATTCTTCCCTAAGATTATTAAGCTTCCCTATTGCCTTATAAACTTTTATATCACTATCACGTTTGACAGCGATACCGGCCGAATCATATCCTCTGTATTCAAGCTGCTCCAAGCCATCTAATAATATATCAGCAACAGGTTTAAATCCTACATATCCTACTATTCCGCACATAAATTTAAATCTCCGATATCTGTGTTCAATAGTATTTTATCATCAAAATCATATATTTAAAATATCCTTATAAAAGTTTTACATAAATATTGCACAAAATTATTAAAACTGATATCATAATACTGTACACAATTATACGGAGGATTTAAGAGTGGACGCAAACATGCGCTATAACTACTTTGCCAGAAGGGGGGGGGGCAGTAGCCTAACCTCCACACCATACTGTCATTACGAAAGTTTTGAGGCAAAATCTAAAGAAAAATGTTTCCGAGACCATAGTGGAGCCGGAGGCGGGAACGTCGTTGAGGGAATATTTTTCCTTAGACGTAACGGCTTTACTTTGGCTGAGGTACTTATTACTTTAGCTATTATAG
>CANUDF010000042.1 GCA_947857085.1 Candidatus Gastranaerophilales bacterium
TCAAGCATAAGGTCAATTACGGGATACTGCGCATTTTCATCAAATTCAGCAGAACTTGCCCCCTTTAAACCGGCAACATTACGTGCATATTCTATTACAGCACACTGCATACCAAGACACAAACCAAGGAATGGCAGATTGTTTTCTCTTGCATATCTTATTACATTCAATTTGCCTTCAATACCGCGAATACCAAATCCTCCAGGCACAACAACAGCCTGAACATCTTTTAATAATTCCTTACAACGTTTTTCATCAATACATTCTTCTGAATTTATCCATTTAATTTCAATCGCCGCATCATTTGCATAGCCTGCGTGTTTTAAGGATTCAACAACAGAAATATAAGCATCTGAAAGTTTTGTATACTTGCCTGCAATAGCAACTTTTATTATTTTTTTAGGATTTTTTATCTTCTCAACAAGTTTTTCCCAGCCTTTTAAATCGGGTTTTTTGGAAGTAACTCTCAGCATATCAAGAATAACATCTGCCATTTTTTGTTCTTCAAGGGCAAGCGGAACTTCGTAAATACTTTTCATATCACGACATTCAATAACCGCATCTTTAGGAACTGAACAAAATAAAGCCAGTTTTTCTTTTTCATTTTTAGGAATACTGCGTGTTGTTCTGCAAACAAGAATTTCAGGCTGAATACCGTAACTTCTTAACACATTAACACTATGCTGTGACGGTTTTGTCTTTAACTCGCCAGAAGTAGGAAGGTAAGGAAGTAATGTACAGTGAACCGAAATTGCGTTTCCTATGCCTGTTTCAGACTTAAACTGTCTTATTGCTTCAATAAACGGCAAACTTTCAATGTCACCTATTGTTCCGCCGATTTCAATCAGCTGAAAATCCGGTTTAAACTGTTTTGTAGCTCCTACAATTCTTGACTTAATCTCATTTGTAATATGCGGAATTACCTGAACAGTAGCACCTAAGTAGTCGCCGCGGCGTTCTTTATCAATAACTCTTTGATATACACTTCCGGATGTTACATTATTGAATTTCCCTAAATTTGTATCAGTAAAACGCTCATAATGCCCTAAGTCTAAATCTGTTTCAGCACCGTCATCTGTAACAAATACCTCACCATGTTGGAAAGGACTCATTGTACCTGGATCAACGTTAATATACGGATCAAATTTTTGGTTAATAACTGAAAATCCACGCGCTCTTAATAATTTTCCTAATGATGCGGCAATAATCCCTTTTCCCAATGAACTAACAACACCACCGGTAATAAAAATATACTTCGTCATGTTATATATACCCCAACTACTACCCTAATTTTTTTATCTAATTAATTTTTGGAACTCTAAAAAAGCCGTTTTCTTCCTCTGGTGCATTTGCCATTAATTCTTCTTTTGTCTGTTCATAAACGACTTTATCCTCACGCATTACGTTTACAAAATCAATTGCATGGGACATCGGTTTAACATTTGATGTGTCAACCTCATTCATTTGATCAACATACTTCAAAACATCACCCAATTGTTTTGTATAAAGCTCTTTTTCTTCCTCTGTTAATTCCAATCTTGCCAGTTTTGCAACATGTTCTACATCTTTTATTGTAATCATATTTTGCTCCTATATAGATAAATTGTAGCATAAAAAACAATCATGCCCCCAAATTATTACATAAAATTAAAATTTAGATATTAAATAAAAATATGATATAATAAATCATGAGAGAGTAATCAATGAATAAGACCTACGAAAAACTAGACACCTTGATTGCATATTATAAAGAATGCAACGAAGAAAAGAAAAAAAGAATGCTGCATCTAAAGATAGTCGAAGATGCAATGGTTTTAGTAAAAAAAATTGCAAATACAATTGCAATGCAGTCTGGTGTAAGTAATGAAGATTTAATACAGGTTGGTTCTCTGGGTTTAATCAAAGCGATTGAATCTTATAAATGCAATATGAATACAAGATTCAGAACTTACGCAACATACTTTATAAGAGGAGAGATAAAACATTATTTAAGGGATAAAGCTACAATAATTAAAGCGCCAAGAGAACTTCAGGAGCTTGTATTTAAGATAACATCTACAATTAAAAAACTTAATGAAGAAGGTGTTGAAGACCCATCTGCTGATGATATTGCCAATATTCTTGGGATTTCTTCAAGGAAAGTAGAAGAAGTTATGAATATTGATAAATATAAGAATGCTCTTTCTCTGGATCAATACTTAAAGGGTGATGACGAAGACTTTTCACTTATTGATAAAATACCTGCCGGCGACTATAAGGAGTTTATGAATTCTTATGAGGATAAGATTATGATTTCAGGAACAATCCAAAAATTACCTCCCGAACTGAGACAAATCATAGAATTAAGCTACTATGAAGATTTAAATCAGAGAGAAATCGCTGAAAAAATAAATATTTCACAAATGCAGGTTTCAAGACGATTAAAAAAAGCTTTAAATAAAATGTATGAGTTAATTAAAAATAACGAAGGGTAAAAGAGGAGTATATTATGCTAATTACAGCTATATTGATGTTTATATTTATTATCGGCTTATGTATCGGAAGCTTTTTAAATGTTGTTATCTTAAGAGCGCTAAGCAATGAATCAATTGTTTTTCCGTCATCAAAATGTCCAAAATGCGGGCAAGCGTTGTTATGGTGGCATAATATACCTATAGTTTCATATATATTTCTTAAGGGGAAATGCGGGTTCTGCGGTGAAAAAATCAGCATGCAGTATCCATTTGTTGAATTATTAACCGGTTTAATGTTTGTACTTGTATTTTTGAAGTTCGGCATAAGCTGGGACACATTATTTGCATGGATTATAGGCTCCTTATTCATCGTAATTGCGGGTACTGACTGGAAAGAAAAAGTCGTTTTTGATATACATACATATTCTTTAATAGGAGTTGGAATATTTTATGCGATTTTAGTAACTGCTGTTGACTTGTATCAATACCACAAAATAACAGGCCAATTTGCATTTACACCGGAGTGGTTTGCGGGCAATCCTATCGCAAGTACTTTATTGGGAATCATTATCGGATTTGTTTTACTTGAGGCGTTAGCAAGACTCGGGTATCTCTTTGCGGGAACAAGGGCTTTTGGAGAAGGCGATTCATTCATTGCTGCAGGGTTAGGAGCTGTTTTTGGCTGGAAAATGCTGCTTGTAATTTTAGTTCTGAGTGTTATATTCCAAATTATAATAACACTGCCTGTCTTTATAAAAAAAGAAATTGACAATAAAAATTGGATGACTATAATTGCGGTCGCCGCATTTGCTGTGTATACCGGAGCATTTATTATGGCTCAAAAATTCGGCTGGTTATCCAGTACTGTTGCATATTATGCCAGTGCAATAGTTTTAGCGGTTATAGGGATTTTGGCTTGCAGAGAAATACTAATCGGAATAAAACAGCCGGATAACAGAACTTATTTACCTTTTGGACCGGCAATGATTTTAGCAGGATTTGTACTCTTACTATTATAAAGACAATATTTTCAAAGTTTCTTTCAAAATTTCTTCAGCAGTTGCGTTATCATTTATTAATGCAACTGCTTTTGACATTGCTGATTTAATTTCATCTTTTTCATATCCGAGAGAAACAAGAACCATCTGGGCATCTTCAAGAGCTTGAGAGTTTTGAACAGTAGTAGATTGAATTTTTATAGGTTCGGTTTCTTTATAATTCATAAGTTTGTCTTTAAGTTCAAGAATTATTTTTTGGGCAAGCTTAGGCCCTACCCCCTTTGCTCTGGTTAGTTCTTTATAATTACCGTCAATAACAAATCCTATAAGTTCGGCAGACGGGAATTCATCAAGTAAAGTTAAAGCCATTTTGCTTCCTACACCTGATACTGAGGTTAAAATATTAAATATATCCCTGTCTTCACGTTTTATAAACCCGCAAAGACTCATTTTATCCTCTCTGTGAATTAACACCGTGTACAATTTGGTCTTCTCTTCTAAAGCACCCAGTTCAGCATAATCCCGTGCAGTTATTTCCATTAAATAACCTACACCGCCGCCGGTTTCCACAGTTGCGGTAAATCCTTTGCTGCTGCTTGCTTTATTGGACAAAGTACCTTTTATATAGTCGTACATATTTACTCCTAATCTTTCAATTGATTTTTTATTTCTGAAATAGCTCTATCAAGCTCTTTATTAACTTTTAGCTCATCTCTGATTTTTTCATAAGAATAAAGCATAGTTGTATGTTTTTTATTAAAATAATCAGCAATACTTTCAAAGCTTTTTCCGGTAATTTCACGGGCAAGATAGACCGCTACATGTCTGGCACTTGAGACTTTCTGGTTTCTTGAGGAGCTCTTGAAGTCTGCAAGAGTAACATTATAAAATTCTGCCGCAGTTTTGGCAACCTTATCTATTGTAATTGCCTTTTTCAAAGCTTCACAATTAAGAACTTTTTTAGCATACGCCAGTGTTACATCAACTTTTTCAATATCAGCATAAGCACTGACCTTATTAAAAGCCCCCTCAAGTTCGCGAACATTATTCACAAAGTTATTTGCTATATATTCAAAGACTTCAAACTCAATATTCATTGAAATCTGTTCTGCAAGATTTTTCAAAATCGCAACACGTGTCTCAAAATCAGGAGGCGTTATATCAACAACAAGCCCCATCTCAAACCGTGTCCTTAATCTGTTCGGAAGAGTCGGAATATCCTTTGGCAGCCTGTCTGATGTTATGACTATTTGTTTATTATTATTATGGAGACTGTCAAAAGTATGGAAGATTTCTTCCATAGTATAAGTTTTTGATTCCAAAAATTGAATATCATCAATCAAAAGCACATCAATATTTCTGTATTTTTGACGAAATTTTTCCATACGCGCATTTCGTTCACCACCATTTTGAAGATTTTTGATTAACTCATTAACATACTCTTCTGTTTTAATATATCTAACTTTTAATTTCGGTTTATTAAAAATTATATGATGCCCTATTGCCTGCATAAGGTGGGTTTTCCCAAGACCTGATGCACCGTATATAAACAACGGATTATATTTTTTTGCCGGGTTTTGTGCAACAGCATAAGCTGCTGCGTGAGCGAAACGGCTATTTTCACCCACAACAAAGTTATCGAATTTATACTTCAAATTCAAATTAGAAAATGACTGCATTTGGGCAAGATTTTCCATTGTTTTTGAAACAGGAGTTTCTTCGTCTTTTCTTGGTTTAAATTTTTCTTTTTGTTTTTCTTTTTTATATTTTTCGGCAAGATCTGCGTCATAACTTATGGAAAATTCAGTTTCTTTTTCCAATACTTTTTCAAGTGCAGATTTAATTTGAGCATAATGACTTTTTCTTATAAGTTCAACAGCCATCTGATGAACAGTTAAAAGCGAAAAAATATTATTATCATAACCGGCAGCTTCCAATGAAACTATCCAGGTATCAAAAACGTGAGCCGGCAATGTTGTTTTCAACTCTGACTTAACATCTTCCCAAACTTTTTTAACTTCTGCTATCTCCATAAAACAATTTTACAATAAAAAAGTTTTAAAAGAAGAGATTATAACTAAATGTTACCATGGGTAATCATCATCCATAATCCAGCCGTCATTTGCCATTTTAGTACTACAGCAAAAACCTGTACCTGTTTTGCTGCAATCTCTATTTATATATTCACTGTCTTTATCCGCACAGTATGTTTTAACAGTGTTATTATTAAAATCCGCTGTAAACAAAAAGATATCTTTACCAAAAGTATTAGGTTCATTTACACCATTTATATCTACATATATAGTCTGCTCTTTTGAATAACGTGCAGTTTCCGAAACAATATTTCCGTTATCATCAACATCATAATCCCAGTACATTATGGATACAAAATATCCGGTATTGTCCGCCGTTGTAAAGTAAACGCGTCCGGCGCTATAATTAGTTTGTACTGAGAATTCATAATCACTCCCGGACGGAAGTTTATATGGATATCTATCCGAATAAGGAATTTCATTATCCTTTGATACAATAGGAGAATTAAAATACGGGAGCCAGTAAGTTGAAAAAAACTCTTTTGTATCATCTTCGTTAAGCTCTTTATCAGCAGGAAGAAAGCCGCTTGCGGCACCATTATCTGAAAATGACTTCAAAATCATTTGACTCAATACAGAATTTACCTTTTTAAGCTTTACAACTGCCTGTTTTTTCTGAAAATCAACTATCAAATTTGGAATAGTAAGTGCGGCTACAACCCCTATAATAGCTAAAGTAATTAAAACTTCTGCCAACGTAAACCCTTTAAAACGACCTGTTGTTGTTTTTATCCGTTTCTCGCAACTATACTTTGCTATAATTGTATTATAGTTTATGCTCAACAGATTGTCAACTAACCTAGAGAGGCCTAGTTTCTGGCTGCCCCCCCCCCGAGTCTCACATTAATTAATTTTCTCATACTTCCTCCTTTTTCTTATATTATAACTCAAAAATTTTATACAATGCAACAGCGCATGAAATACTTAAATTTAAAGATTCAACATTTTCAGCCATTTCAATTTTAACGGCGTCTGTGGCAAAATTTATCAACTCTCTACTTAGCCCATCTGCCTCTGAACCAAACATAACAAGGCAAGGAAATTCAGGCAGAAATTGTTTTAAATAAGTTTTAGCACGCGGTAAAGTTGCAATACGTACATAATCTTTAAATAGTATTTTCAATTCTTCAAAATCTTTAATCTCAAAAACAGGAATTTTCCAAAGATTTCCAACTGATGCTCTAACGCATTTCGGGTTATACAAATCAACGCTGTCCCCGAAAAGCACAACAGCATCAGCGCCGAACGCAGCAGATGTTCTTAAAATAGTCCCCAGATTTCCGGCATCTTTTATATTTTCAAGCAAAACAACTTTTTGTGCTGTTTTTAAAACAGATTTGTCAAAACTTTTTTTAAAGCCGACACCGACAGCTTCCGGAGCAGATTCCGTTGTGGAAATCTTTTTTAATACCGCTTCATTTGTCAAGATCGTTTTATCACCTAAAAAAGCATATTCGTCGGCTTTTTCTGCTAATACAAACACATAATCCAGTTTTATACCAGCATTAAAAGCCTCCTGAACAGGTTTAAATCCCTCCAGAATAAATTTTTCCGTCCTGTATTTTTTCTGTTGAAGCTTTACTGTTTCTTTTACCAGATTATTATTTACGCTTGTTATTTCCATTTATATAACTCCAAATTCTTCAAGCCATTCTTTTTCTATATTTGTCATTAAAGAAAAGTCAATCAATTTTTTCTCATAAGGCATATGAACAAAAGATTTTATCCTGCCGTCTTTCAAATAACAGGAGTTTTCAAGTCTTACGCCAAAATACTCTGCATTATAAAGTCCCGGTTCAATAGTAAAACACATATTATCTTTTAAAGGTGTTTTAGCAATGTCGCTTTTTCCTAAATTTGGCGGTGCCTCATGAACATTTACGCCGATTCCATGCCCGAGACCGTGGTTAAACACAAATCCTTCGATTTTATTTTCATCAAAAAACACCCTTGCCGCAGCATCTATATCATAACCTGAAAGGCCGTCTTTAACTTCCGTATTATAAGCATGCAAAAATGCCCTCAAGACAGTTGTATAAACTTTTTTCTGCAAGTCTGACGGTTTGCCTTTTACAAAAACACGTGTAATATCTGTTGCAAGCCCGCCTTCAAAATATGCACCGCAATCTATTAAAACAAGACTTCCATCTTCAAGGATTTCATCAACAGAAGACTTTGAATAATGAGCCAGAGCAGAATTTTTATCCTTAGCCACAATAGAATTGAAACTCAAACTTTTTGCACCATTTCGTATAAATTCTTCTTCAAGTTTTCTTGCAATATCAAATTCCGAAAGATTTTCGTTATTTTCAATATAGTCTCTGACCGCTCTTACAGCTTTATCTGTACGGTTAAAAGCATCTTTGTAATGTTCGATTTCCGCATCGGTTTTAACAGCTTTCATTAATTTAACAGGGCTGTGTTTCATCTCAACGGCACGACTGCCTAATAAGGCAAAATCATATGCATTAATTGATGTCTTGTCAACATAAATTTTCTTATCAAGTATTTTAATAAATTCTTCAAATTTATCAAGCCTGTCTTCTTCAAACAGCAAAGCTTTATCATGCATAAGAACGGCTTTAGCCTTAATTTTTGAAGAAAAAGGCATTGAAAAATCACGAAGATTAAATAAATAAGAAATTTCTTCCAGATTTGTTAATATAATCGCCTCATCTTCTTTAACATTAATTTTTTTAATTTTTTCAGCACTTGATAAACCGGTTAATTTTTCACCAATAGAAATGATATCAGATTTAAATGGCGGTTTAAAAACATCCATCGGATCTGCCGGCAAAAGTTTAGTTTTAACATGTTTTTGTATAATATCAACAACAAACTGGGAATTTTTTTGTGAAAAAACACCTAAAGTCGCATCTTTGGGTATTTTTTTGAGCATTTCTTCCAGAAAAGTCTGTCCTGCCTGTAATTTAACAACCGTGACAAGACTTTTGTCAACTTCCAAATCCGCCTGAATATGATATCTACCGTCAACAAAAAGAAAAACATCATCCGTTGAAACAAGAGCATCTCCCGTAGACCCAGTAAATCCTGTCAAATGATATCTTGAATTTTCAGATAAAGTATTATATTCCACCAAAAACTTGTTAGTGGAATTTACAAGCAGATAGTCGACCTTTTCTTCGACCATAAATTCTCGAAGTATCGCAAGTATTTCACTCATTATTTTTTATCAGTAAGCTGAATCAAATGCCATCCGAATTGAGTTTGCACAGGTTTCGAAATTTCTCCGATTTCCATATCAAAAGCAGCATCTTCGAAAGGTTTAACCATCATTCCACGTCCAAAATAGCCTAAATCACCGCCCGCATACCCGGATGGACATAGAGAATGCTCTGCTGCAGCTTCGGCAAAAGATTTACCATTTTTAATTTCATCATACAATTTTTGAGCTTCTTCTTCTGTTTTAACCAAAATATGGCTTGCTTTTACTTCTGTTGTCATATTTTTACTCCTTATTTCAAAAGAATTATAAACAAAAAAGAACCGCCATGCAATAGCATACCGGAATTATAAAAACATGAAAAGTAAACATAAAAAAGCGTAAGCCCATAATATTTTATACCAAACCGCTCAAAGAAAAAATCTTGTCGCAACCCCGAAAAAGTGCCTGGATATAATGAGCTTACATATATATAATAACTTTTTTCCCGATATTTTTCACCACTCTCTAGAATAAGATTATTGTGAAAAAAATAACGATTTAAGATTAATTCGTAAGAACTATTTACCTATTGCATTTTTTTTTTTTTATCATATGATAGTCAATGTGCGGAAGTAACTCAATGGTAGAGTCCCTGCCTTCCAAGCAGGTTGTTGCGAGTTCGAGTCTCGTCTTCCGCTCCATTTTAAAAGCATTCTAGGGATTTAATTTTCTGTGTATAAATAGCAAATTATTTTTTGTTGGAGTTTTTAAAGCTTTGAAAATGGTAGTGTTACTTTAAATTTATTATTTACTGGAGGACAAACAAAATGGTTAGTATTAAAGCAATTAATACCGGACTTGGCATCTCTACAAAATACCTGAATACAGACTTTTCACAGGTTAAGCGGGTATTACCGGAAGTAGTTGATGAATTTAGCAGACGTGCAAACAAACCGGGACAATTTTTAAACTGGGTAGAATTGCCTGAAAAACAACTTAAAAGAGTAGATGAGATTTATGATTTAGTTGCAAAATCTAAAAATCAGACTGACTCAAAAGTTTTAACCGTACTTGGCATAGGCGGCTCAAAACACCCTGTAGAACATATGCTGAGCATAAACGGCTTAAATATCAACAAAGATAAAGTCATGTTCTTCTCTGATGTTGATTCTACAAGTTTAAGCAGATTTATGCACAGACTTGATAATGACATAACAAAATCTAACTTTATGGTTGTTTCAAAATCAGGTTCTACATTTGAAACCAAAGACGGCATGTTAAGAGTAAAACAAATGCTTGAACAAGCATACATAAATAAGGGATACTCCAAAAAACAAGCTGAGGAAATGGCTGCAAAACATTTTATTGCTGTTACTGATACTAACCCTGCAAAAAGTGAACTACGGAGACTTTCTGACTCAGAACACTGGGCAGGTGATTTATATATTCACGATGATGTAGGCGGAAGATTTTCAGCACTGGATGACCATGTACTTTTTGCACTTGCTGATGCAGGTATGAAAAAAGAAGATATGATTGAAATGCTCAAAGGTGCCCATAAAATGTCGAAAGCTGCAATGTCAACAGATATGCAGGCAAATGATCCTCTGGCACAAGCAGCTTTCTGGGTAGCGGCAAAACTTAACGGTATTAAAACAAGTGTTCATCAATATATGGGTTCATTGTTTGAAGACACAGTTAACTGGCATTCACAAATGCAAAATGAATCAATAAAAAACACCTTGAAACAAATTGCAAAAGTTCCTGATGCAATGCATCACAGTGCAGAAGCTCACTTTAATCCGGCAAACAAATTTTCATTTGCATTGACTTCACCTGTTGACCGCGGTGTTGCAAAAGAAAATGTTGCAGGCTATGTCGGCGCCTTAAATAAATCTTATGCAAACGCAGGTCCGTTCTTCAATGAAACTGTTGAGACAAGGGGACTTGGTTTAACTCCCGAAGCGGCAGGTGCTTTAACCCAATCAAGAGCTTTTTCTACAGTTTATCAGGAAATGATTGAAAAAGGGGTCAAAAAAGAATCACTTCCTGATGTTTTAGACAGCGTACTTCAGCCGCATGTTGAAGTCTATAAGAAAAACCTGAAACCTCAGGCTGGTGAACCAGATGTGGTTGTTGCAGGCAGACTTTCTGAGATTATTTAATAATTAAAATCAAAGGGGGCAATCAGCCCCCTTTTTTATTTATTTTGTTTAAGTTATAATACCTTTACCGGAGGGTTTAATGGAAAACATTATAAAAAGCTTTGAACAAATTAACAATAACGCTGAGGTATTACATTTAAATATTATTACAGGCATTATTATTAATGTTTTTATTATAATAGCACTTTTCAAGGCTGCCGATTTGCTTGACAAACGGCTTAAAGAACGAATTGCTGTTAGTTCTCCTGATTCACCTGTTTTACAATTTTTACCTGTTTTAAATAAAGTCATAAAAGGCTTAGTTCTATTTTTTATAATAGCCTCTTTTCTGCAAAGCAGCGGTTATTCAATAACTTCATTAATTGCAGGTTTCGGGATAACAGGTTTAGCAATAGGTTTTGCCGCTCAGCAGACAATAGCTGACTTTTTCGGAACATTTATAATTATAGCTGATAAAATGTACAAACCCGGAGATTTTGTTAAAATCGGCGATGTAGAAGGTACTGTTGAATGTATAAATTTATTTTCAACTAAAGTTAGAACACTGGATGACTTTCTGGTTACGGTTCCTAATAATAATATATCAGGAACAAATATTGTAAATCTGTCTAGAGCACATAAAAGACGAATTAATGAAGTTTTTGGAGTAACATACGACACAAGCGATGAAAAATTACAGCGTGCAATAGAAATTATTCATGAAGTATGTGATAAAAATGATAGCTTACATAAAAAGCCCGTTGTATTTGTTGAAACACTTGCGGCAAGTTCAATCAACATTAAACTTCTTGCTTATGTTAAGACAAACAGCTATAACAGATTTGCTGAAATCCGCTCAGATGTAATTTTAGAAATAGTAAAACGGTTCAGAGCAGAAAACATTAGCTTTGCATTTCCGTCACAATCTATTTATATTGAGAAAAAATGAAAATAAAAATAATAGCATTAGGCAAAATTAAAGAAAAGTTTTTAAAAGAAGGTATTGATGAATTTTTAAAACGCCTTACTCCTTATGCAAGCGTTGAAGTTATTGAGCTTTCACCCATTGAAATTAAAGATGAAAATTTAACTGAAAAAATTCTTGAACAAGAGGGCGAAAAAATTCTTTCCCACATCAAGCCGCAATCTTATGTAATTACACTTGAAATTGATGGTAAAATGCTTGCATCTGAAGATTTTGCCGAAAAAATTCAAGAATTGACAAACAACGGTACAGGAGAAATAATTTTTGTTATCGGTTCATCCTGCGGTATTGCAAAAACTGTTTCTAAAAGAGCTGACTTTAAGCTTAGTATGTCAAAAATGACATTTTTGCATCAGTTTGCAAGATTAATTCTGGTGGAACAAATATACCGTGCATTTAAAATTTTAAAAGGTGAAACATACCACAAATAGCAAAAATATTTTTTATAAGTTTTAGAATAATATGCAAATACAAAAAGTCTCACTTAAACCAAATTTTGGGCATTATAACTATATTCAGAGTAATAAAAGGCAAATAAATACAGCCGGTGACATAAACCTCACAAGCGGACTTGAAAAATTAGCTGCATTAAATAAAACGAGCTTTACAGGAGAGAAATATAAACTCGGACTTTCTTCAACGAAGCTGGAACAAAGAGCTTCAAAAAAATATCTTAAAGATATTGTGCTTTTGGAAATTACATCACCTGAATACAAAGAGCTTGAAGCCGGCGACAAAGAAGCCCTTAAACATCTGGTTAAAGCCGCAAATTTTATAGGAGAGATTGAATTACAGCTGGATGATGAAAATAATATTCCTTTCCGTGAATATTTGAAAAAAGAAATTGTAAAGGGAAATAAAGACGCTGTTTATGCTAAAAAACTCTTTGATGCACAAAAAGGAATATTTGCACAAGACCAATTTTTTAACAATATATCTCTGGCAAAAAATCTTAAACAAAGTCCCGGTCGGGGGGTATATCCAAGGAATTTATCCGTTAAAGAGTTTCATAAGATTTTGACACAAATGCTTGAAAACGGCAAAGATGAAGAAGTCAAAAAAATCCTTACACAGCGTACAGTTGTTGAACGTGATGGAGAATATCTTAAAGGCATTGATTATGTTGACAAATTTAAAAAAGAATTTTCACTTGCGGCAGATGAACTTGAAAAAGCCGCTGCAACCTCAACAAATGAAGATTTTAACGAATACTTAAGGCTTCAGGCAAAAGCACTAAGAACTGCAGATCCTATGCTTGATGCTGCAGCAGATATTAAATGGGCATCATTACAGGATACACCTTTGGAATTTACAATAACCCGTGAAAACTACGAAGACAAAATGACCGAAACAATTTTTAGGAACCCGGAATTAATTGCCCTGCTACTAGAACACGGAATCAGACCGATTTCTAAAGACTTTTTAGGCGGTCGTGCAGGTATTGTAAACAAAGAGGGAACTGAATTTTTAAAGAAATCAAAAGAATTTTTGCCAAGAATGGCCAAATATATGCCTTACAATGATGAATACTTCCAAATAATAGATAAAAAAAATAAGCAGTCAATGGTTGACGTAGATTTAGTACAGGTTACAGGAATTTCCGGTGAATACCGCGGCAAAATAACGGTTGCAGAAAACCTGCCGAACTTAGACAAACCTGCAATCGCGCTTGGCGGAGGCCGGCGTAATGTTTACCACAGACAAATGAGGCAAAACAAATCAAATATCTTGTCTAAATACGCTGTAATTTTGGATGAGCACCAATGCAGATATCTAAAGCCTGAAAACGAACATTTCTTTGTTGTTGGACATGAGAATGCTCATTCTTTAGGTCCAAAGAAAATTAAAAATCTTGGAGAATACACTAATATACTTGAAGAAAACAAAGCTGATACGGCAGCTATTGCTTTTGTTGATTATTTAACTGACTGGGGTCTATACACTGAAGATCAGAGAAAAGGCATCTTAATTATATTTGTATTACAGAATTTTCTGTCTGCAAAGCCTGATATGAGCGTCGCTCACCGGGTAAGACAGGTTATGCAGTGTAAATATATGGGCGAAAATGGCGTGTATGATTTTACAAAAGACGGGAAAATATACGTTAATATTGACAGGGTTGTTCCTACAGCAAAAAAAATGCTTAATGAAATTATAAGAATACAGACAGATGATGATTACAAAGCAGCAGAGGATTATGTTAAACGTAATTTTATATGGACAGATGATATGGATTTTATCGCCGAAAAATTACAGAACAATTCCGTAGTATTAAATGGAAACGTATCAACACCTTTAGCAAATTATCTGTCCAACAACTAATTACTTCAAATAACTTATTGCAGTAACAAAAAATAATGCTATAATAAGCATTATTAAATTATAGGAGTTTTGCAATGAGAGAATTTGAACTAAACTTATCAATGGAAGAGCTTGAAAAACGTACTCACAAGGACTATCTTGTAACTAAAAAATTTCTCAAGCCTGACGCCCCTGAATACCTTGCACTGGAAGACGGTGATAAAAAAGCACTTGTACATCTGGTAAAAGCTGCAAACATTATCGAGCACATAAACATGCAGCTTGACTGCCATGATAATCTTGAATTTGCAGAATTTCTAAAAAGAGAAATCGAAAAAGGAAATGGACAGGCAAAATTAACAAAAATTCTCTTTGATGCGCAAAAAGGTATGAACGCAATTGATACAATGTCAAACAAAATTAATCTTGCGAAAGGAATAACCGAATTACCCGGAAAAGGCGTTTATCCTAAAGATTTGACAAAAGAAGAATTTCATAGAATTTTGACCAAAATGGTTAATGAAAACAAAATAGCTGAAGTTAAAAAAGTACTTAATCAGCGTTCTGTAGTTGAACGAAGCGGTGAGTATCTTGTCGGCATAGATTATGTGGACAAATTTCGTGAAGAATGCCACAAAGTCGCAGATGAACTTGAAAAAGCAGCAGAAACATCGACAAATGACGACTTTAATGAGTATCTTATTCTTCAGTCAAAAGCACTAAGAACGGCTGACTCGACATTTGACGCATTTGCAGACAAAAAGTGGGCAACATTACAAGACACTCCATTAGAATTTACAATTACACGCGAAAACTATGAAGATGAAATGACAGGAACAATAATGGAAAATTCCGAATTAAAAGAATTGCTTGAAAAACATGGGATTTGTCCGACACCGAAAGATTTTCTCGGCGGGCGTGTAGGGATTGTAAATAAAAAAGGAACCGAAGCTTTAATGGCTATCAAAAAATATCTACCGGAACTTGCAAAGAATATGCCTTATTGCAATGAATATGAACAAAATATATCACCAGATAAAGATACAAAACAAACAATGGTCGATGTTGATATGGTTCAGGCCGCTGGTGATGTAGGTGCGTACAGAGGAGGAATTACTCTTGCTGAAAACCTCCCTAATGATGATAAACCGTCATTGCAAATCGGCGGCGGCAGACGTAATGTTTACCATAGACAAATACGTTTCATAAGTGACAAGAAAAAACTTCAGGAAAGACTTGACGCTATTCTTGATAAAGAGCAGCATAAATATTACCTTGATGAAGCAGACCACTGGTTTACAATCGGACATGAAAATGCTCATTCTCTGGGCCCCAAAAAAGGCTGCGAAAAACTAGGTAAATACAGGAATATTATTGAAGAAAATAAAGCTGATATGGGTTCACTTGCCTTTGTTGACCTTTTAACAAAACTTGGTATGTACACAGAAGAACAAAGAAAACAGATTATCGTTACAGTTATCACGGATAATTTTCTAAAATCAAAACCCACACTAAGTCAGGCTCACAGGG
The DNA here is from genome assembly GCA_947857085.1 of Candidatus Gastranaerophilales bacterium. GTDB lineage: Bacteria > Cyanobacteriota > Vampirovibrionia > Gastranaerophilales > Gastranaerophilaceae > SIG32. The sequence continues at coordinate 15,671 of CANUDF010000042.1, forward strand.
TAAGAACTGTAATGCAGAATAAATATTTTGCAGAAAGAGGTGCCTATGAACTTATTGACGGAAAAATTCACGTTAATATAGATAAAGTTGTGCCTATAGCAAAAGAAATGCTTGCGGAAATTGTTAGAATTCAAATAGATGAAGATTTTAATAAAGCAGAAAAATATGTAAACGATAACTTCATCTGGACAGATAATATGGAAATTATAGCTAAAAAATTACAAAAAGTAAGCAAAGCTTTAAACGGAAAACTTGAGACAAAATTAGCTGATAAATTGGCTAAACAATAGTTTCTAAAAACACATTTACCCCTTTAGCCCTCTTTTTGGTATGCCCAGGCAGAATGATTATGTATGCTTTCAAATGCTTCGCACTCAACTTCAAATTCTTTAACAACAGGGTGCTTTCTGAGGTTTACAACAACATCACGCAGAACATCTTCTACAAACTTCGGGTTATCCCACGCTTTTTCCGTTACAAATTTTTCATCCTTACGTTTTAACAATGGATAAACAGGACAGGAGGCACAGTTTTCTATAAGCTCTATCAAATCTTCCAGCCAGATATGTTCATCTTCATCATATGAAACTTTAACTGATATATAGGCTCGTTGATTATGCGCACCATTATCAGAAATTTCTTTTGAACAAGGGCAAAGCGTCGTTACAGGAACAACAACACCGAGAATAAATTTATATCCACCGTTATCTATTTTTGCTTCAAAAGTACATTCATAGCTCATTGGTGCAGAAAACCCCGTCACCGGTGCTGTTTTTTCAATAAAGTATTTAAATTTAAACTGCAATTCGCCGCTTTCTGCATGAAGTTTTCTTATAATTTTTTCAAGACAGCCTTTAATATCAACACCCAAAAGATTTTTTGTACGCCATTCGTTTAGAACTTCTACAAAACGAGACATATGCGTGCCTTTATACTTTTTAGGCAGAGAAACACTGGCTCGTGCCTTTGAATAGACAATTTGGTTGGAATTATTTTTTCTTTGAATAATCAAAGGCATTTCAAGATACTTAATTCCGACTTTTTGTATATCAACTTCTCTAGTATCTTCCAGATTTTGAATATCTTTCATATAATAATTTTATCATAAATAAATGTATTGAAAAATATTATTTTTCGTACAGATACTTATAACTGCATCCTGCACCGGCAGCACCGGATAATCCATTAGCAGTTTCTAAACCGATATGTTCAGAACAACCTGATGAACCTTGAGAGGAGTCATTCCAACCTGTTGTTCCTTCTGCACCGTAAGGTTTAAAGCCCATATCTTCAATATAATTGTTGTAATAATAAGCAGTGGAATAAAGAGGATATTTGTTATTCACTATAGATATAGCATATACATCTTTTCCTAAAATATTTGGACCGCTGTTAAAATTATTTACATCAACAACTATTGTTAACCCGCTCCATAAACCTCCAAAGTATATTGATGCTCCATTTTTTAAAAGTGCAGCTTTATCATAAAAATCATATGCATTAATACTACCGCCGGCTAAAGTTGTGTACCTTGAGTATATATTCGCAATACCTGACCATTTATATTTTATTTGGTAATCTTTATACCATGCATAATTATCACACAGTTTATTGTCCCATTTTGCACTTACTCCGCAAGTCTGTACAACATGCAGGTGGCTTAACATCGCATCTACAAATTCTCGTGTAGGTTCGTATGAATTAATCGCTGAAACGACCATTCTTGGATTTTCAGCAACAACCATTTTGAATGCATTATTTAATATAGAATAATTTTCTTTCCATTTTGCATGAAATTGTAAATCCTGTATTTTACTGTATATTACAGGTATAACCAACACAGAAACAATACCAATTATCGCAAGTGTTATTAAAACTTCTGCTAATGTAAATCCCAAGTTTCTTGAACTATAAGTCACCATAGATAAATTATAGCTTTTATTATGTTTTTTGTCAAACAGCCTTGAGGAACCTAGTTTTTTACTGCCCCCCCCCCGATCACACTTTGTAAATTAAACATGTTTTTTATCCTCCTATATAGTTAAATTAACTCCTGTATTATAACAAATTTTAATTAGAAGGGCAAAAAAAAGACCTTGTGATATCCAAGGCCTATCCGTTTAAATAAGAAGAGAGAGCTTTATACTATTATAAAGTCCCACTTCT
>CANUDF010000043.1 GCA_947857085.1 Candidatus Gastranaerophilales bacterium
TCTTATAACTTTACATGGGTTTCCTACAGCAAGAGAGTTCGGCGGAATATCTTTTGTGACAACACTTCCTGCCCCTATTACACAGTTATCACCGATTGTGACACCGGGCATGACTACAGCATTACCGCCAAACCATACATTGTTCCCTACCGTAATAGGTTTTGCAGATTCAAGTCCTGTATTTCTTGTTTCTGCATCTAAAGGGTGGCATGCTGTGTAAAATCCGCAATTAGGCCCGATAAAAACATTGTCGCCAAATGTGACTTTTGCACAGTCCAAAATTACAAGATTATGGTTTGAATAAAAGTTTTCACCAATTTCTATATTATATCCGTAATCACAAAAGAATGTCGGTTCTATACAGTATGAATTTTTTGTTTTCCCGAGAAGTTTTTTTATTATTTCATTCATTTTTTCCCGTTCTATAAAAGGAGTCCTGTTATATTCAAAACAAAGTGTTTTGCAGTTGAGTCGATCTTTTTTCAGATTCTCGTCTCCTGCATCATACATTAACCCGTTTATCATCTTGTCACGTTCGTTCATAACTACTTATTTCCTTTCAGAATTTTCGTTCTTTAAATTTTTTACAAAGTCTTTAATTTTACGAATTCCTTTTTGGAAGATATTTTCATTGGCAATTCTTTCGGCTTCTGCCTGTGCTGCAAGAAGTTCTTCCAGTGTTGCGTTAGGATTGTTTACATCAGGCGGCGGAAGTGTTTCAACAAATTGTTCCGCACTTTCAATTTCCGCTGTGGTTGCGAGCCACTTAAATGATTTTATCAATGAAAGCGGTTTAGTTGTATCGCCTTTCAGGACTACCTGAAAATTAGTAGTGCTCATTTTATTAAAGTCTTCTATAAAATTAGGAATAGCAGCCATTTCTTCTGCCGTAACAGCTTCTGTGAATATTGAAAACATTTTAGCCGCAGCTACATTCAATCCTGGTGTTGCCTTAACAAGGTTTATCGGGTTAACAGCAGCAATAGGACCAAGCATATCCGCAATTTTTGAGCCTAATCTTGCTCTAAGTTTCATATCAGCTTCATTTGTTAACAAATTCATGTCACCTGATATATTCATACACATTACAGGACCTGTAGAGATTATTGGGTTAAGTTTTGCTATCCCGTTTGACATTTCTATATGTCCGTTAAGAGTATAAAAATGTGAGGTTTGAATAGAGGTCAGTGAATCAATAACACCGCCAAGTGCTGTTTGGAAAAATTCAGATTCTCTGATGTTTTCCGCTAATATTAAGTTTTCCAGTTTCCCAAAAGGCCCGAGCTGTCCTTCAGTAATTTCAAAATTAATGCTGCCGTTTATTCCTTTCATTTGTTCTTGTTGTGTTTTGGCTGCTCCGTTTATTTCAAGGTCAGTGTCAAAAGACATTGTACCGGAAAGAGTATCTTTCATGTTCATCAATTCAAGGAATGTTCTTTCTACATTAAAATTGCTGCCTTTTACTTTTGCTTTTAAGAGCATTGAAAGTAAGTTTGCAGATACATCACCGGTTACGTTTCCTCCAAGAACGGCTGTATTCAATCTGTTTAAATAAAACACATTGTTATAAAGGAAAATTTTTCCGTTTGTATTCGTCAAAAGTAACGGGGGTGAAGATATGCTTTTAAAATCTATTGAGCCGTCTGCAAGTTCAATAGGAATGTCTGCCGGCTCTGCATCGGGATTTGCAGGAGGTGCATATTTCATTGCCGCGTCGCTGACTTTCATTAATTTAACCACGTCAATATTTTTTGATGATACATCAATATTATTTATTATAAATGTTGAAGACGGTTCAAGGCTTGCATTTCCTGTTGCCTGTATATCAGAACCATTCAGCATTAAGTTTTCAAGAGTTATATATAAAGTTTTTGAAATAAACTTGAGGCTTAGGGTTTTCATTGTTGTATAAAGTTCCGGTATTGATAAATCCCAAATACCGAATTCTCCTCTGTATTTTGGTGATAATGCTTGACCGAATACCAGCAAGTCTCCACCAAATTTTAATGATGAATTCGGAAAAGCAGATATCTGCATTATCAAATCGTCAGGTATAGAGATTTTTATTTGGTTGATAAACGGTTTAGGCGTATCCAGTTTGGTTATTGTTCCAGAGACGGTCATAACACCTTTAGCGTTTTCTATATTGGCATTAAAGTCATCTGTAAACGGTGTCGGCATTATTTTTGTATATAAACCGGTATCTCTTATATTCAACCTGTTACCTTTAAAGCTTATTTTTGTTTGTATGATACTTTGCTGCCCTTTTATCTGCTGGATATCAAAAGGAGTTATAAAGTTAAGTTTGTCTGATTTTATTTGACAAATCATATCCTGTCTTTTATCATTACCGTTTAATTCAAATTTAAAAGGGAGTATCCCTTTTGCATTGATAAATGGTTCGGCAGCTTCTCCTAAGAGTTGTTTTAAATCAGCTGAATATAGGTTTCCATCAGCATTTAAACGGATGTATGGTTTTTTCATATATTCAAGAAGCATTCCTTTAATATTTATTATTGAGGAATTGTTAAGCTTAAGTAATAACGGATTAATTGTTATATTTTCTTCGTCAATTACAATGGCAAGTTCCGGGTTTGAAAATTTTGACTTTGTATCAGGCAAATATATATTTAAATCATTATTTTTTATAATGCCGCTTAGAGTTTTTAAATCACTAGCAAATTCTGAAGTTAAGTTTTCATTTGTTATTCTTAAACTCTTATCTTTAGTTTCCATATCGAGGTCTGAAAGGACAACTTTGATGTTAGAAACAGCATCTTTAAGTTTTCCTGCTACTTTTAAATCAAGGAATAAATTCCCGTTATTAATTGAATAAGCATGTTTTAAATCAACCGGGGCAAATGCTGCAAATAATCCCGGTAACGGAAGTTTTTCAGCATATAAAGATATATCTGCTACAGAATTTTCATCTATTTTGCCTTCTGTCTTTAAAATAGAATTGTTTACATATAAATAAGTATCTGCAATTTCAAGAATTTTATCTTTAAACAGCACATTGGCATTTATATCTTTAAACAGTAATCCTATTGCACTGTTAGAAATACTTCCATTTCTAATGATAATGCCTCCGTTAGATTTTAATTTTTTGAAATTTGTTTTTATTTTTGCGTTTGCTGCAATAAATCCGGAAGCTTTGACTGCCGCAAGATCATTTTTTATATGCAAAGTATCCATAAAGGCTTTTGTGAGGTTTATCAAGTCATTGAAATAGATTCTTTTAGTATTAATATTTAAATCTATATTTGGATGTTTTCCGTAATTAATATTGCCGGATAACATAATATTTTGATTTTTTGCAACATAAAGGTTTGTATCAAGCTTTACAGAGTGCCCGTTTAATTTTGCACGCAAATAACTTTTAGGAAGCTGATAGCCAGAAAGATTCATTGTTAAATCTTCTACATCAATATAACCGTTTAACGTTACATTGCCCTTTTTTGAAAGGCGGGCTTTAATTTTGGTATCAACATTTGTTTTTAAATTATAATCTCTATACATTAATACAGGGTTTACAAAATCCATATCAGCACGGTAATCCGGATCGTCTTCTTCATCAATTTCTGGAGCCGGAGGAATATATGAATCTAAAGCGATTTTTGCATTAATATTTGCCTGATTATCACTTAAAAATTCGGCATCGGTTATGACTTTAAATGTCTTCATGTTATATGCCGCGAACAGTTCTTCACCTTTAATTTCCAGATAATGTTTTGATTGCAGGTCATTGATTTTTGCGGAGTAGTTATGAACATTTATATTTGGCACCTTGATTTTAATCCAGGCTGGATTGAATGCTATACCTGAATTTTCAACTTTAGGTGTTGTTTCCTGCTTACGTTTCTGTTCGTTAATAATATTTTGAACAACAGTCATAATCTTATATTGGGAACCATCTTCGGCAATATCAATATTAACTTTAGGGTTATCTATTGAAACTTCTGAAACACGTATTGTTAAAAGCAGCAGGTTGGGCAGTGAAATTTTAGCTTTAGCATTATTTGCTTTTAATAATTCGGATTCGTCCAAAAGTTTTACGCTCAAGTCGTTAATTATAACACCTGTTTCTAAAATTGGTGTTGTATATAATTTAATATTATTAAAATTTATTTTTACATGTCCTTGCTCTGCTGCAATTTTTTGTAAATCTGTTTTGTATGCATTTAAGTCAAGTTTTCTTGGTAGAATAAATAGAAAAGCCAAATATAAAAGTATGATTAACGCTAGTAATAATACTCCTAATGATTTCAAAAATATTTTCATAATTACTCCTTACTATCCTTTTAGTAATATTATCAGATAATACACTGTTAAAATAAATATTAATTTATGAAAAATTTACAAATAATTTTTATATTTAAAAAAAGAGCCTTATTCAGGCTCGTTGGAATTAAGAATAGCTGGAAGTATGAAAAAGATTTAATTATATTAAACTCTTTATAATAGAAATTAACAATTACCCATGTGGCTAATAATTTAAAAAATTTATTTATATAAATCTGTACATTCAGGTAATTGTTACAATTTGAAGTATTTCTATAATATTTTTATGGAAAAATTTTTAGGTATATTTAAACAAAGAAAATTTTGGCATAGCGTATTTTTAATTTTGTTATTTTGCGGCTTGTATATTGCTGCAAAAATGTTGACAAATATATATATAACTGCTCAATTTGATGAACTTGCTCCTTTTGAAGCAAATATGCCCGTATACTATAAAGGGTTTAAAGTAGGGCAGACCAGAAGTATAAAACCATCAAAAGACTTTAAGCATACGCTTGTTAAAATAACGATAAATTATAAAGACCTAAAGCTGCCAAAAAACACAACTGCACTTGTTAAAACAATTGACAAAGGCGAGAAAGAAGGCAAATTTGATTACATTGAACTTGAATATCCTGACTCTCCATCTATTTATAATCTCAAAACAGGGTCTTTAATTAAAGGCAAAACATCATTAGATTGGAATACTTTAATTGCGCAGCAGGCTGATAAAGGAAAACTCGATGATATTAGTGCAGGTATAACAGCATTGCTTGACAGCCTTAAAGATACAAGCGACTCATTAAATACTATATTTGGCACCTTAAATGAAATACTTGCAGAAAACAGACCTAATATTATGAATGCGAGTACAAATCTTTCAATGACTACCAATAATCTTCAGGAAGTTTCTTTAAAAATGAATAACTCACTACCTCAAGACAGGCTCAATAACACAACGTCAGGGTTTGAAGGTTCGTCTTCAAATATTGATGCAGCTACGAAAAATTTAAAAGAGGTAAGTGAAAACTTAAACCAGATGATGCCATATATTGATGCAACAATTATGGATGTTAATTCAACCGTATGTAATGTAAATCAGATTACTGCAGGAGTTCTTGAAACTTTACAAAAAAAATTAGGCTTAATGAAACTTCTTTTTGGAAAACCTGTTAATAATAAAAACTGCTGTCCATAACTTTTTGTGATATGCTTGTCATATGGAAATTATATTTAATCCGATTGTAATATCTGTAGTTTTATTATGTATTTTATGTTTGTGTAAAGTTAATGTTCTTCTTGCACTTATGATATCAGCTATTGCGGCAGGATTAATCGGACATTTGCCTATTTCTGATATTATGAGTATTTTTATAAGCGGTATGGGCGGTAATTCCGAAACTGCATTAAGTTATATATTGCTGGGTGCATTTGCCGCTTCAATGACACATACAGGACTGGCGCCATTATTAGCAAAAAAAATCGCAGCAATAATTAAATCAAACAAATATCTTTTAATTGCAATATTGACCGGTATAGCAATATTGTCCCAAAATTTAATACCCGTCCACATTGCGTTTATACCTATAATTATACCGCCTCTGCTCAAAGTTATGAATAAATTAAAAATTGACAGAAGGGCTGTTGCTTGTGCTCTTGCATATGGTTTGAAAACACCTTACATTATGATACCGGCAGGGTTCGGGTTGATTTTCCAGGGGTTGCTGGCTGATAATATTACACAAAACGGTATTTCTGTTGCCAAAAGCGAAATATGGCATTACACCTGGTTTCTGGGAGTTGCTATGACTGTAGGTCTTTTAATCGCAGTTTTTATTTCATACAGAAGACCACGTATATATGAAAATATAAAAGTTTGTGATATTGATGAAAATGAATGTTTGAAGTTTAATAAAAACCACTATATTACTCTATTCGCGGCACTTATGACTGTAGCGGTTCAGTTATGGACAAATTCTCTGCCTTTAGGTGCTCTGGTAGGTTTGGGAATAATTTTCGGTACAAAAGCAATTGACCACGATAAAATGGATAAACTTATTAATGAAGGTATAGGCATGATGGGCTATGTCGCTTTTGTAATGCTTGTTGCAGCAGGGTTTGCCATGGTATTAAAAGCTACTGGAGGCGTGGATGCTTTAGTTTCCTCTATAACACCTTTTATGGCCGGTAATAAACTGGTTGCTGCTACGCTAATGTTGTTGGTAGGATTATTTGTTACTATGGGAATTGGCACTTCTTTCGGTACAATTCCTATTCTTGCAGTATTATATGTACCTGTTTGTATTAGTTTCGGATTTAGTATTCCCGCTACAGTTATTGTAATTGCCGCCGCCGCAGCTCTTGGAGATGCAGGTTCGCCTGCCTCTGATACAACTTTAGGACCTACAGCAGGCTTAGATGCTGACGGACAGCATAACCATATTTGGGATACCTGTGTCCCTACATTTTTACATTTTAATATTCCTTTAATAATCTTTGCGTTATTAGCTGTTTTTATCTTTTAAATTTTTATGAAATTATATTAAGAACATAAGCAAAAAATATTTTGTTTGTTTTTTAATTGACCAAACAGGAGTTTTTATGCAAATTTCATCAATATCAACCTTTAATTTTTATTCAAACCCTCAGAATCCGCAAAGACGAGTAGCAGGGGGGGGGACAGTATCATTTCATGGCTTAACTAAACATTTTAAAAATAAAATTTATCTTGATGGGCAAAAAGATATTGAAGAAATTCTTAAACAGCATCCAAATACAAATCCTGTAGTTGGGCAATTACCAAATTTTATTTTTAAAAAACTTCCTTCTGAAAACAGACCTGAAGCTATAAGAGAAATCCTAAAAGCATTCGATGAGGTTGCGATTGCAATTCGAAATTATGAACCCAACCCTGAAGTTTTTGTTTTTGACCCATCTAAACGTTACAGACCTGATTCAGTAAATGATATTTTAACAAATGTATTTAGAAAGTATAATATTATATCTAAATGGGATGATGATATAAATGTTTCATATATAGACCAGGGAGGAAAAGGTAAAGTATTTAAGCTTGACGGTTTGAGAGATCCTGATAACGAAGATGAATTTGTAATTAAGGTTTTCCATCAGATAAAAGGAAAAGATTGGCAGCCGTATAAAAGCCACGGATGTTACGCAGAAATCAATAATGGTATTTACTGGCGAAATCAGGAAGGTTTAGATACGCATAGGGGAAAATTTTTCTTCGCAAGTATGAAATCAGGTTACATTGTAAGTAAATATTTAGATGAAGATGTAAGAATCCCTGAAAGAATTGTACCGGAATATAAATATGGCATAAAATGTACAGATGAAGAAAAAGACGGGCCTGTCAACGGGTATAATCGAATTAAGGGTTATAATTACGATTATGGGGGAATGCGTGTCGTTAACAGGTTGAAAAATTCAGACAGAATTGCAAGGCGATATCTTGAAACAATTGAAAAAGTAAGCCCCAAAAATAGAATGATTTTTTGGCTGAATAATTATAACTCAAGTTTAAACAATGAAAATAAGCTTGCCGGTCTAGCGCTGGGAATAAAATATCTTGATAACAAAAATTATTATATTGATCAATGTCTGGAAAGAAATATGACAAAAGTTAATCAGGCTCTTGCATATGTCTTAAAATATCTGCCTTATGAAGATGCAGTAAAGTATTTTGAAAAACTTGTGCAGACTGATGATAAAGTTACCCAGATAATTTTGTTTAATGAAATACCTCTTTTATCAAAAAGAAAAGATGAAAGTATAGAGGTAAAAGATGATATCAATGTTTCTCTTCAGGAAATTATTCCTGAGCGTGTTTATAAATATTATATGATATCAGAAAAATATGCAATGCCTGAAACAATAGAGCATCTTGCAAGTTTTGTTCATTTGCTTCCACGTAACAAAATTAAGCAGCAGTATATTAAATTAAGCAATATAGATAATTATGCCCTTCAAGATAGATTAATCTGGAAACTAAATTGGCTTTATGGTGAATATAGACCTTATGCAATAGTGAAGCTGGCAACAAAAGTTAAAGATCCATACCTTCAGGAACGATTGCTTAACGCGGCCAATAGCGCAAAAGGACAGACTTTTGTAGATGATATAAAACGCATACTTGAAGAACATAATACAAAGTAGTAAAAAATATAATACTATGTTATAATGTTCCTGAAAAGGAGTATTAATATGTTTGAAAAATTAGAAAAGTATCAGCTTTTATTGTTGGCTTTGGTTTTGGCATTCGGTTTGTTCTTTGCTACAAAGTATGCAGTGAATGCCCTATCGCGGGAAGGAATTTCTGTAACCGGTTCTGCATACGAGATAGTTAAATCAGATTCAGGCCGGCTGTCTTTTGAAATTAATACTCAAGCCAAGACTAAAGCTCAGGCATATCAGTTAATGAAAAAACAAATGCCTGCCGTCGTTAAATATATTGAAAATAAAGGTATTTCATCTGAAAATATTGATATTAAAACATATAACGGTTATTATTCATACAAGTATAATCAATCTACAGGAAATTATACCAATGAAGTCGATTACTACAAACTATCCCAACCGATAGAGGTTACATCTCAGGATGTTAATAAAATAAAAGAAATATCTTTAGATATTCAAAGTCTTTTGGATGAGGGCATTGATATAAATGTTAACCAAACAGCATATTTCTATTCAAAGCTTTCCGATTTAAAAATTAAATTGTTAGAAGCTGCTACAACTGATGCAAAACAGCGTGCATCAGCAATGTTGAAAGCAACTCATAATAAAGTAGGAAAAATTCAATCAGTAAAAATGGGTGTTTTCCAGATAACAGAAGTAGACTCTACAAATGTTTCTGATATGGGTATCAATGATACTTCAACAATTGATAAAAAAGTAACAGCGGTTGCAAATGTAGTATTTAAGATAAAATAATAGAGGTAATTAATGAAAAAGATTTTATTAACGGGTATTTTGTTCACGACTATATCTCAGACTTGTAATGCCTATCCGGCACCGGATATAAATGTGGGAACAATGCCGCTTCAATTAATTCAGCAGCAGAATTTTCAAAAAATGGAAATAAATGATTATATGCGTTTTAAAGATGCATATGACAATCCTGTCGAAAAAAGAAATGATAGTGCGGAACAAATTCAGGCAGAGTTTGAAATTAAAAATTTGAAAAAACCTGCAAAGATTCGTTTAGGACAACCTAAAAAAGAATCAGATATGGAACTGATTCAGGATAACGGAAAAATTCATATTAAACATACAGGTGATTAATTACTTTCACCTGCTCTATAACCGCAGAAAATATATATTAACGGTAATAAAGGCCCGACGGGAAGTTTCTTCAATGCCGGGATATCAGAAAGCGCCAGAATTCCAAGAGCATCATCTACATTCGCAATTGAGTCTTTTATAGTTAATTTTCTATCAGGAACTTTGTCTTTAGGGTCGCATATATAATTCGATAGTTTTGCTGCCCCGAACATACCTCCTAATAATCCTGCTGTAATTGCTGCAATTTTTCCATACATATTATTTAGTTTCGGCACTTTACTTGTTAATTTGCTTAAACCTACAACTACAGCAGGAGGCAGTGAGGCATTAGCAAATTGGAATATTCCCTCATTTAGTTTTTGCTTTTTATCAAATTTATCTGCACCAATCATTCCGCCGGCAACTCCGCCTGCTATACTGCCGGCACTAACTCCTATAAGTTCCTTGAGTCCGTATTTGACTTTTAAAATATTAACATTTTGTTTTTTTGCAAATAATATTAATGGAATAGCTGTTCCTATTACAGCTCCTGTTAATGCACGAAATGCTTCTTTCTTTTCATTTTTTCTGGTTTTGTGGTATCTGTAGGATAAATAACCTGTTTTTACCTTGCGACCGCTGGAAAACGAGTTTAGCGTTGAATATTGGGGGGATTGGCCTATTTCTTTTAACATTTTATCAAGTCCGGTTTTTACATTACAATTGTAGCATAAAAGTTTTTAAAAATATTAGAAAAAAGTTTAATATTAACAAATGTTATATTAGGCAATTAAATTTTAAATAAACACTTGTATAATTATAAAAAAAGAAAGGGAGAATATATGTCTTTATTTATCAGATGGTTATGTTATGCTTTAGCAATTATTTTCACATCTTGGATTGTTCCGGGAATCGAAGTTTCAAGTTTTTTAAATGCAATGTTTGTTGTAGTCATAATTGCATTGATTAATACATTTATAAGACCTTTGCTTGAGCTTATAACATTACCTATTAACTTATTAACTCTTGGGCTTTTTAGTCTTGTTATTAACGCGTTACTGTTGATGCTTGCTGGATTTATAACCCCCGGGTTTGAAGTCGAAGGCTTCCTGAGTGCATTAATAGGTTCAGTTATATTGTCTCTGTTTGCACTGGGTATCAGTAGAATTTAAAAGCCTCATAATGAGGCTTTTTTGTTAATATTTCTTAACCCCTGTAGCAAAAAAAAATATGTTCACATATTATAAATATACTGGATTTATTTTATTAATATTTATATGTAAAGGGGTAAAAAAATGATAACAGCAATTAAAAATTACAATCCATCGTTTAAAGCTGCACAGGTTAACATTCTTGCCACTTCTGACAATCATGGTAATGTTCATAGCCTGCCGTTACTTGCAGAAACAGTTAAGGCAAATAAAAAAGATATTTTTGTTAAAAGTGAATCTCCGGAAAGTACATTAAATATACTTGCAATAGCAGGAGATTATTTTATTAATCCGTCTAAAAGAGGATTCTTAACTAAACCAACATCTACAAATGGAGACATTCAGCTACAGTCTTTAAAAAGACTAATAAAATATATAGGTGAACAGGCCGGGGGTGAATCTTTGTTTGATACAGTATTTGCAATGGGAAACCATGATTTGGATGCCGGTGACAAATTTATGTATAAAGTAATGAAAAATGCTGATATGCATACACTTGTAACAAATGTAGATATGGAAAATTCACCTGAAATAACTGAGCTTATGAAATCACAGAAGAATTACAATGTGGTAGATTCAGTTGTTTATCTTATTCCAGATGACAAAAATCCAGAAATGGAACATAAAATAATGTTTATTGGTGTAACAATTCCGAGTATGCAGTTTTATAATCCGGGATTATTAAAAAAGATGCGCTTCCTGGATGATTGTAATAAAAAGGATGCAAATTTAACAGAAGCTGATTTGCAGGGAACAATTAATGCTGTAAAAAAACAGGTTGACTCTTTTAAAAAATTCTACCCGCAGGGTGCGGTTGTTCTTCTTTCACATACAGGTGCACCTATCTCAAAAATGATAAGAGACAATGTTCCGCAAATTAATGTTATATTAAACGGGCATGACCATAAAAACCTTACATCATTAAAAGGCAAAACAAACATAAATTCTCTTGGTAAAGACAATGAAATTATCAAGTCATTGAACTTAAGGTTTGACGATAACGGAGACCTTGAAACAACAGATATGAATACATTTTTTACTAAGACTACCGTAAAAGACAAATTATCTGAAAATCCGCTGGAAAAATTCCTTATAGAAAGTTTTTCAGAGGATATGAAGCCTTTAGTAAGCTTGACAGATATAACAGGACAAAAAACAACTCTGGATTATGGTGAAGTTATACGTTACCAAAACAGTTATCTCGCAAATTGGCTTACAAGTGCAGTAAAAAGAAGTGTCCGGAATATTTGTAATGATCCTAACGTGATTGTAGGTATTCAATCTTCTATTATCCGGGGAGGATTAAAAGATGGTTCAAACAATCTTGATTTGATGAAAATATTTGACGGTGTAAGTGAGGATTTGTCTAATATACAAATAGGTAATGTTAAAGGCAGTGAGCTTGTCGGACTGATTGTAGAAAATATAAAAGGCAACCTGAAAGCGCCAAAACGTAATACTATTATTCAATGGTCTGATATTCAGGTTAATAGAACTTTGATATCAAAGATATTAGCGGGAGAATCTAACAAAGATTTTGCAGATGCAATTAAAGTTCGTGATGAAGCTTCAAATGAATTTCAAAATATTGATTTAGATAAAAACTATAAAATAGCTATAGGCGAAAAATATCTCGTTAAGAATGATATTGAATGGCCTGGCAGAATCCGCGATAGATTTGTTTCTTTAGATAAAACTTATGATCAGCTTTTAAGAAGTTATCTTGCATCTGATGATATTAATTATCAGTTAAAGGTTACGCAAAAAACTAAAGAACAGCGTATATTGTAGTAGATAAACTGTCGGATTTTATTCCCCCGGAGACTTTTTATCATGTTTTCGGGGGAATATTTATGTATAAGTATAGAAAGGCCTCAGACAGAGGCGTAACAAAGACTGATTGGCTCAATAGTAAACATACATTTTCATTTGCAGGTTACTATGACTTGCATAATATGGGATTTGGGCCGTTAAGAGTAATCAATGATGATATTGTAGCTCCAAAAGCCGGCTTTGGTCTTCACCCGCATGATAATATGGAAATTATAAGTATAGTGTTGTCAGGAGAACTTGAACATAAAGACAGCATGGGACATAAAGAAGTCTTAAAGTCCGGCGAAATTCAGAAGATGAGTGCAGGTACAGGTGTATTTCACAGTGAATATAACAATTCAGATAAAGAATTTGTTCACTTTTTACAAATCTGGATAATACCTTCAAAGTTTAATATTATGCCTGCTTATGAGCAGAAATTTTTTCCTGAAAATATTAATGAATTTGTTCTTATTGCGTCTCCTGATTGCAGAGAAAATTCTTTTAAAATTGTTCAGGATGCTTTTGTTTACAGATGTATTTTAGAAAAACAGAAATTTGTTAATTATCAGGTCTTCAAGAATCGTAAAATTTGGATACACACAGCTGAGGGTGATGTTAAGGTAAACAGAATGGTATTACATTCCGGTGATGGACTTGGTATTTCGGGAGAAGATATTAGCCTTGAAATAACCTGTTTGTCAGAAAAAGCATGTATACTTTTATTTGACATGGGAGACTAACCTATTTCAGGAACTTTATAATCTGATTTTGGCATGTTATTTTCGTCTCTTGTAATAGGTTTATTTTCAGGTAATTTTTTAATAACAGGTTTAGGCTGTTCAATTTTTTTAGGAGCAGGCGCAATATGAACAGGTGTGCTCATTTCTTCATAACTTGCATTGTTATAAGAAACTATAAGCATGCATATAACTATAAGGAGAATTAAACTTATTAGAATTCCTATCAGTTTAATAATATTTTTAATTTTGTTATCCATATAGTCTCCTGATTAAGATAAATTGCCGGAGGAGGGGCTCGAACCCTCATGAATTTCTTCATACGCACCTGAAACGTACGTGTCTACCATTCCACCACTCCGGCAGGAATATTTATTACATGAATATTATAATATAAAATTTTATTCTTACATATAGACACCTGAGGAAAGTAAAAAATCTTAATTAATGAAAATAATCAGATAATAAAAAGGAGGAAGATATGCCTGAATTTGCCACGCCATTCAGCAGTAAAAAAAGTGACAGAAAATTAACCAATGAAGAATTAATAAGGGCAGTCCGCTTTAGTATTGCCTCAGAATATGAGGCTATACAACTATATGAAGAACTTGCGGAATCTATTGATAATGAAGATGCTAAAAAATTATTATATGAAATTGCAGGTGATGAAAAGGTACACGTAGGGAATTTTTCATATTTGCTTAAATTGTTGTCGCCTGATGATGAAAGATCGCTTATCGAAGGAAAAAATGAAGCTGTAAAAGTAATTAACGGCGAAGAAGATAAAGATTAATCTTTATTTTGCAGATATTTATCGATTTTCTCGGCAGTAAATGTTGAGAAAATCGGTAAAATTCCATAGTATATGGCTGCAAAAATCAGCGCAGGTCTTACAATATTAATACCCTCAATATATTTATGAAGTTTAGGATTCCCTTTATTTACTTCTGAAAATTTTGTTATAAAGTTTTTTGTTTTGTTTTTAATCACTTTGTCAATTGCATATCCGCCTGTTAAAGTTACGGCAGTTGATATTATATTATTATAAATCAGCGCTTTTTTACGATTTTCCTTAATTTTTTTGCTTTTATTTGTCTGGTATGCAAAAGATGATGTTAAGAGAATATCTGTAGCAGCAGTAATGTGTTTTGCTATATCTTCGGATTGGTTCTGGTATTTTTTGACAAAATTCTGCAATTTAGTGTTGTCGAAAATTTTTCCTAATTTATAAGGTATTTTTTCTGTGAAACGTCCTGTGAAAGGAATTTTATCAGATTTTACATTTTGTGTTTTTGTCTCCTCATTTTTAAGTTTTAATTTAAAAACTTTATCCATTACAATAGGTATCAATGCAAGAGTAAGCATTGATTTAGGAATGGCGGTTAAGAAACCTGTACCCAATTTTAAAATTTGTGCTGCAAGTTTGTAGCTTTTTGACTCTATTAATTTTCCGGATGATTGTAAATTTTTAATTGTTGAACTTTTCAGGTATTTTTCAGGGTTTAAGTCAATTTTTTTTACTGCATTTTCAACAGGTAATGCAATAGCCTCTACAATCCCGAATTTTATAAGACCTGATGCAATGGAATTTGCGCAGGCATATTGTTTATTTTCCTTTTCTACATCAGGAGTTGTAAGAATTGCAAGAGGTCTCACACCAAGCGACATGGCAAGGGAAATTCCTGCAGAAAAAGAAGTTCCATGCTCGGAAATTTTTTCAAGACTTTTTAAAAGAACTTTGTTATTTAGCAATCCTGTAAAAATTTGATTATTTCGACTTAATTTATTGATACGCATTTATCCCTGCCCTTATAATAGTAGACAACACACAAAGCAAAAAGTAAATTGTTCAAATAAAAATTATTTTATTTTATAATAATTTGTAATGAGTATAAAAGAGTTTATAAAAGCAGAATTAAAGGGCTGGGGAAAGTATGAGCGTATATTATTTCCTTTTGAAATTCTGTTAATTATATTTATATCTTTTTACATAGGAGATAATAAAATAGCTTTAATCTCAGCAATTTGCGGGATAAGCTATACAATTCTGGCGGGTAAGGGTAAAATTTCCTGTTATTTGTTCGGACTTACCGGAACTATGTGCTATGCTTACCTTTCTTTTGTAAACGGCTTGTTCGGGAATTTAATGCTTTATATGCTGTATTATTTCCCTATGCAGATTGTGGGGATTTTTAAATGGAAAAAACATTTAAGGGCAGATACAAAGGAAATAATAAAAACAAAGTTAAATAATACTCAACGCTGGTACTTTTTTTTAGCTGCTTTAATTTTTTCAGTAATATTTGCAATTTTTCTAAAAAAAATGGGAGATACTTCTGCATATATAGATGCTTTTACAACGGTCTTTTCTGTTTTTGGACTTATATTAACAATAAAAAGATGTATTGAGCAGTGGTATATCTGGTCACTAGTAAACGGTTTGTCCGTAATAATGTGGATTAATGCATACATAAACGGTTCAAACTGTTTTGCAACAATTATAATGTGGTCAACATATTTTGTTTTAGGCCTATATTTTTTGTATTGCTGGAAAAAAGACTTATACATGGAGCATAAGTCTTAAAAAACTTGCAATTACAAGATGCTATTTAGTCCGCTAAGCAAACCGCCTGTATGTGGCTGTAGTAACGGTAGGTGTCGTACCTGGTCGTGCGGGTAGGGTTGAAGTAGCGGTTGTATGCGTAGTTCTTGCTGTACCCCTCACCAGACCAGACGGAAAACGAACCAGAGGTTCCTGAGCTTAGAGTGAAGCCGAGTTCTACTACCTTATTTGTGTCCATCGTTAAACCTGAGTTTATATCTTGTTTACCGCCTGTTCCGGATATTCCGTATATATAATCAGCAATTTTTGCTACCTGTTCTAATGTTGGCATTTTGTCAACGCCACCACATCTTTCTACTGCACCAGCCCAATAGTCACTTTTTCCGTAATCTGAGCTCATACAATATTCTATGCCATTATCACTCATAAATTTTAAATCATCAGGATCAGTTGTTTTTCCATTTGTGTCACATGCATTCCATATGTGTGCGTCAGGTTTAAACGGCGCAGTAAAACACACGCCGTCTAATTCGAACGCACAGTTACTTCCACCAAGACTTGTAACATTTATAGAGCGCAAATCTTTGTTTTGAGTGTTAGGATTTT
>CANUDF010000044.1 GCA_947857085.1 Candidatus Gastranaerophilales bacterium
ATGAGAAAATTATTAAACATGAAACTCGGGGGGGGGCGTCTCCTCTAGGCTTTACATTAGCTGAGGTACTTATTACTTTAGCCATAATCGGTGTTGTTGCAGCTTTAACAATTCCGACACTTATTTCAAAATATCAGGAAAAGCAGGTTGTATCAAGCCTGACGAAGATTTATTCAACCTTATCTCAAGCTTATCAAATGATGCAGGCTGAATACGGTCAAATAAGCACATGGGGATTGAAAAATACAAATAACGGAGACGTAGATGAAGAAGGTGTTCCAATTTATGATCATTCTGCAAATATTGTGATTGCAGAACGTTTTAAACAATACTTAAAAGTTGCAAGAACTTGTGAGGCAGGGAAAGTTTGTTTCCCGGGTGCATGGTATTCAATGGGCGGTATTAAGACTACAGATGCAAATACTGTAATAACAGGAGATGAATATTCTGATTCTGCCGCGTCTGAAAGATTTTTTTTACAAGACGGAACATATGTTCATATGGGCAATTTTCTTAACAATAGTGGAGCTGTTTTTGTAGTTTTACCGATATATAAAGATGCGATTTTAGGTAAAAACAGATTTTATTTTACTTTTGACGACAATGGACTATATCCTGTCGGAAAAAAGGGTGATACTAATTATCCTTTTGAAGGAGATAATAGTTGTAATCCGTCATCGACTTGGGAACATGCTGGAAGGGGTTGTGCAGCGTGGGTAATATACAATAAAAACCTTGATTATCTGCACTGCCGTGACAAACTTGATTGGGATGGCGCTCATAGCTGCAAAGAAGCAAATAACTAATATTTAATAATAATTAAATTTCTTGTAAAATTTTCATCCAAAGGCAGTTGATATTCAATTATATCAACTGTTTTTGCATTAAATTTTTTCAAAACTTTTTCTGCCGCTTCAAGTTCATCAGAAGCTTTGCGTGATTTGTAAGCAACAAAATATCCGCCTTTTTTTAATAAAGGCAGAGCATATCCGCAAATTTTATCCAGAGAAGCCACAGCTCTTGACGTAATTATATCGTATTTTGTTTTTATGTTTTCTGCTCTGGCACAGATTGTTTCGAGGTTATTAATATTTAATTCCGTTTTTATGTTTTCGATAGCATTAATTTTTTTCCTGATACTATCCAGTGCCGTGACATTTATCTCCGGATATGTTAATGCTATCGGTAAGGCAGGAAAACCGCCGCCAGTTCCGATATCAAGCAGGGTGTCTCCTTTGCCGTATTTATCAAAAAACTTTTCTATGGAAAGACTGTCATAAACATGTTTTTCCCACAAAAATTTTTCATCATTTTTAGAAATCAGATTAACTTTTGCATTTTCAGCTAAGAACGTTGTCATGTATTCTTCGTAAAATTCTTTATTTTTCAAGTTCTTTAAACCTTTCTTCACCTACGCGCATTTTGATATCTTCTATCCGCATAAGAATTTTTTCTGCATTTTCTTTATAAATTCCATCTTTTGCATAATTATAAGCTGTTTTATAGTTTTGCAGAGCTAGTGCGTTATCCTTTCTGTTAAAGTAAAAATCACCCAGTGCTGCTGCGGTTGATATAATATAAAACGGCTCTTTTAAGGTGTTTGCATAATTTAAAGCCTTATTATAATATTCAATAGCTTTTTGTGGGTCTCTGGCAGAATATATTTCAGCAAGCTTCATTGAGGATGAATATATTCCATTTAAATTTTTTGTGAGTTCATCAATTTTATAGCTTTCCAGGTAGTATTTTATTGCAAAGTCGGTTTCGCCTATATCATCATATAGCAGTGCAATATTAGATAATGCTTCCGAAAGATGCGGATTATTTTTAGGGTTTGCATCTAACCCTATGCATTTTTTGTAAAATTCAACAGCTGTTTTGTCATCTCCTCTGTCTTCATTTACAAGTGCGAACTTAAAATAAAGTTCTGAAAGTATAGGTTTATCTATATTAATAGGACTTATTTCCAGCGCTTTTTTATAATAATTATAGATAATATTGCTGTCACTGCTAAGGTTTGCAAGCGCGTTCAAAACTTTCATTCTTAACTCATTGGAAATATTATCTTTTTCAATTTCTAAAAGTAATGTTTTTGACTGTTCACGTTTAAAGGTCATATAAAAAATGTTTGCTATATTGTATTTTGTTTCGTTAATTTTTTCTGTATCACCTGTTGAATTGTAAAATTCTCCCGCCATTTCAAAATATTTCTGTGCATCATACCAATTAGAAATATTCTGGTAGTTAAATGCAAGTTTTGTATAAATTGCAGGCAGATATGTGTAATAATCATCGTCATTTTTCTGGGTAAGTGCTTTTAAATACAATGAGATTGCATGTTTGTAATTAAATTTATTTTCCTCTTGTTTAGCACGGTTCATAAGTTCAGTGAGAGAAAGTTTGCTTTCTTCTTTTTCCTGTTTTGCCCTTTCATCACTAAATGATAAGAAGTTTTTGATGGAATCAGCAATCTTGTCCAGTACACCGCTTTCATCGTCGTCAAATATGAAAGACATACTTTTAATTTTTTCATCTTTCTTTTCTATATTTTCGGATGCTATAGCTGTCTGTGCTTCTTCTGAATATTCTTTATATTCTGTTTTCTGTGTTATATCTTTAACAATTAAAGGTCTTTTGGGTATAAACATACTGTGATATTCTATTTCGTTTCTCATGGTTTGGCGTGAAACAATAATATCACGTTCAAGCGGCTTTAACGGTAACTGGGTATTATATAAGTCTACACAGCCCTGATGAAGTTTAACAGCTACATTTTCAGGAATTGAATTTTCAGCTATAACTTTGTAATAATCCTGAAGATAGATATATTCATCAAATTTTGATAATAATAAATTGTTTATAAAAAACAGCATTTTATCTTCATTCCATAAATGAAGAGTTTTTATGAGTTTAATACTTACCGGATGCCTTATAACAGTTAAAAATCTGAACAAATGTCCGCTTACCGGATCAACAAGAGAAAGCGCCTCCCTTAAAATAAAATCATTAAATGTCATAAAGCTTTTTGTAAACCCGTCAAGAAATTCAATAAGTCCTAGCTTACGTAGTTTCATTATTTTTAAAGCCAGAGTTGTGTAAAAGAAATATCCTCTGGTATGTTTATACAATTCATCTGACAGGGGGCCTATTTGTTTGCAATCCCTATCACGCAGATACTTTTCAAATATTGATTTTTCAAGCGCAAGAATTGTAACCTTTTCATATTTTACTTTCCCTTCAAAATCTGCCAAATCAAAATTTCTTGAAATAATTATTACTTTCACATTAGGCATACTGCAAAGGTGTAAAATAAATCCTAAAATTTCAGGTTTATTTGCTTTAAGAATTGCTTCAAAAGAATTTATAACTATTACAACAGGTTTTTCTATAGATTGAAAATATGCATTTATTTTTTGAGTGAAATTTTCAGATTTAGTTCTCGGTGTATTTATCTTTTCCAATGCAGTTAATTTTTTAAACTCTTCAAAAAACGAAAGTAAAATATCATCTAAAATGCTTGTTTCAAAACAGTGATAATTTAGAACGATACTATCCTCGTTTAAATATGTAAGACAATGTTCTACTATACTTAATTTGCCTGTTCCCAAAAAACCGTTCACTAGCAGTAATGAAGTTTTGTTCTCCAGAAAACTGAAAATATTCTCAACCTGTTTTGAATTATTTTCCAGTAAAAATTGATTAATTCCGCTCTTTTCATTTTTTAAAAGACTCTTTTTATCAAAATCTTCAGGTGTAAAATTATATTCCATACAGCTATATTAAATGATTTTACATTTTTTTGCAAATTTATTTTAAATAATTGCACTTTAGTTTTTTTGATAGTATGATATTATTGATTAACGGGGAATAACAATGGAATTTTTCAGAAAAAATCAAAGAATAATAGTTGCAATAATAGCGGTAACATTTATTGCCTGGACTGTAGGTTTAATGCTGCTTCCGGTGTTAATAAAGTAAATAAGGTTAAATGAAGATAACTAGAACTTTTAAAATAACTGTAATATCACTTTTACTGGTGTTTGTTTTTAACTTTATAGTCGCACCTATGTCTTGTTATGCTGCAAATGTTACTCAAAAGCAAAAACAAACCAGAGAAAAAATCAGACAGTTAAAAATTCTTGAAAGCGCTGAAAAAAGTAAACTCTATAAAAACCAGAGAAAACTGGAAGATACATCAAATAATCTTCAAGCTTCAAAAAGTCAGTATTATACTATAGAAGCCCAGCTAAATGAATTAGAAAGAAATTTATCAAGTGCGACAAGTGAATTTAATAACATTAATTCAAATTTAAAATATCGGATACGTCAAGTTTTCAAAGCTCAGCGAACCGGAATGTTTGAACTTATTTTATCGGCAAAAGATTTGAATTCATTATTGGATGTAATTTATTTTGAACGCCTGATAATAAGAAATGATTACAAACATATGATGGCAGTAAAACAAAAAGCTCAAAAAATTTCTCAAATGAAAAAGGATGTTGAAGAAAAGAAAAAGTATCTTGCTCAATCTATTAAAACAATAAACTCACAGCAAAGGGATATTGAAAGAGCTATTGCCCAAAACCAGAATATGATTAATAAGCTCAAAACAGATAGAAGATATTATGAACGAACAGAGCGTGAACTTGCCCGACAGTCTGAAAATCTTCAGACTATGATAAGCAAAAAGCCTCAGGATACTACCGTAAAAGTAACTTCTTCAGGATTTATAAAGCCGATTGGCGGCAGGATTACATCTCCATTTGGCTGGCGTACTCACCCGATATTTAACAGCAGGACTTTTCACTCCGGTGTTGATATAGGAGGTCCTAATTACGGTAATATTATGGCATCGAATGCCGGCAAAGTAATTTATTCCGGCTGGTACGGCGGATATGGAAAAGTTGTTATAATCGACCATGGTACAATAAACGGACATCCTATGACAACTTTGTATGCTCATATGTCCACAATAAAAGTTAAACAGGGTGATTATGTGAAAAAAGGACAGGTTGTAGGGCTAGAAGGCACTACAGGTTATAGTACAGGTCCTCATTGTCACTTTGAAGTAAGAATAAACGGCAAACCTAATAACCCGTTAAATTATATATAATAAGAAGGTAAAAGTTGAAAAAGACATTAACAATACTATTAATATTTTTAATAACAGGTATGCCGGGGCTTGCTGCTCAGCAGGTAGAGGAAGTTTACGAAGAATTGAACACTATAGATCAAAAATTTTTTGAATCAGCTGTTATTCCTGAAGCAAAGGTAAAAGTTGAAAATGCCACAGCTTCTTCTTCAAAGAAAAAAGATAACGGTCATATGCCGTTTGTTAAGCAGACTAGATTAAAAATTCAGCGTGCACTTCGTGAACGTAGTAGAAAATCTGAAGAAAAAAGAATCGAAAGAGAAAAGCAGCATTTAAAACGCGAAGCAGAGAAAGATAATGAACAAATTAAAAATCTTGATATTAAATATCTTGAATATCAGGATAGTATGGAAAATGATATTGAAGGTGAAATAGAAAAAGAGTTTCAAGAAGAATTTGAAGTTGAAATAAACGATCAAAGTGGAAAAAAGGTAGAGGCTAATAACAATGTTGAGCTTGTTGGCGGTGTAAAAGAACAGGCTGCTGAAAATGAAATGGTTCTTGATTGTGATGATGTTTTTACTGATGAAAAAAGCGGAGAGATTCAGGCCATAGGGAATCCCATATTAACATTTCCTCAGCAGAAGATAAAACTTACAGCAGATAAAATGACATACAATAGAGATTCAAATATATTAAAAGCTATTGGCAATGTGGTTTTAATTAAAGACGGTATGCCTGTTTACGGGGATTATATACAAATTAACATGAATGAAGAAAATATATTCATGGACAATATTACAGTTGCACCGTCAGCAATGAAAATAAATGCTAAAAAAGCAGTCAGTGATAATGGGAAATTAACACTTTATAATGGCAATATGTATTCTGAAGCTTCTAATAAGTTTAACTTTATTTCAAGAATGATAGGGCCTGACTTCAGTCGAATGATAATTAGTGATGAAGATAAAAATCTTCTTTTATCAGGTACTGATTCAAAAATAAAATTGTCAACATCTGCAATTTATGTCAAAGCAAGAAAAGACCACGATACTTTTCAGGCAAAAGATCCAAAACTATATTATAATGATAAGCTAATATTAAAACTTCCATCTTTTACCGCACATACCAATAAAGAGCAGGAGTATGTAGAAGCAAATTATCCTGAATTTGGCTCTCAAAACAGATTTGGTATGTTTGCCGGCCCCGGATTTGTATTTGATGCACCGTTTGGTTCTACCGTAAAACTTATTCCTTTATTAAATTATAAAGATAAGTTTGGTATTGGCGGTGCTATTAAATATAAGTCAGCGTTTAACGATACTCAATTTATGTATGGTTCCGGTGCAGATGCTTTCGTGTTAAGAGGTAAGCAAAAACTGGATGATAATTTAACCTTGCAGTATGGTTCAAATGCATATATGGACGATTGGTTTTTAGGCCGAAGAATGCCTAAATATATGGCGGAAATAGTATACGATAAAGGTACAAATATAAAAGATTTTTTAGCAGAGGGTAAGGATTTATCTTTTAGACACAGAGCATCAGGAGCATTTGCTCAGGATGGTGAATGGAATATGCATTCAGAAGATATACAAAGTACAGGAATTTCTACAACCAGATTTAGATATATGGCGGAAATTAATCAGTCTTTGTATAAGTATGAAGATAAAGAAAACAGGAAGGCTGTTGATTTCGGAATTTCTTTGCAGGGTTCAGCAGCACTCTATGGTACAGGCGATACTCAGCTTATCGGTAGAATAGGACCGAGACTTCATACCCAGTATAAATACTGGATGCAGGATATAGGTTACTTTATGTCTGCATATTCTGATAATACGCCTATGCCTGTATTTGATATGTACCGTTACGGCCGTTCAAACGTTTATATTCGTGAAGCATTACGTATAAATAAATATTTAACAGTGGGTTGGGCTGGTTCTGTTACATTATCAAACGATTCGCCAAACGGGGAATTGTTCCAGGAAAATGCATTCATATTTTCTCTTGGACCGGATGATTTTAAGGTTAACCTTGGATATGACTTTATGCGCCAGACAACTTATTTCACTGTTGCTATGTTGATAGATACTAAAGGTACTACTGTAGAGTTTGATAAAATGGAGATAAAAAATCCGGAGAGATTAGGACAATCAAATCGTAAGAAGGATGAAGATAATGTAGCTTTTGAGCAGGCTTCTGCTAATCCTGTAACTCCAAAGCTCCAATATGCACAGGTAATAGATATCGAAGATCCTGATAAGGAAAGTATATAATGAATTTAAAAGAGTTAAAAAAAAGTTTAATAAAATACGGTAAAAGAGCAGGAAAGAAAAATTTAACACCAGGTGTGTCAGGGAATTTTTCAGCAAGATACGGAGATAAAATCCTTATAACAACATCAGGTTCAGCAAACGGCTATTTAGATGAAAATGATTTTGTTGTGATAGATTATGAAGGTAATGTTGTTGAGGGTAATAAAAAGCCTTCAAGTGAAAAAATGCTTCATGCCGAGTTCTATAAAATACGTCCGGATATAAATTATATCCTACACGTGCACTCTCCGTATTTAAGCGCATTTGCATCAAGCGGCAAAGCCTTGGATGAACCTATTATGGCAGAAAATGTTTTTTATTTCGACCATATCCCTCTTGCAGAATATGCACTTCCATCGTCAATGGAACTGGTGGAAAAAACATCAAAATACTTTAAAGATTTTGATGCAGTTTTAATGGCAAATCACGGGTTTATAGTCGGCGATGCAGATTTGCATTCAGCTTATTTAAAGCTGGAGCTTGCAGAATCATATGCTCAGGTTGTTTTAAACACTAAAATACTGGGCGGAGCTGTTTTGTTAAATGAAGCACAAGTTAATGAAATTAAGATGTTGAAACGAGGTAAATAAAAGTGTCAGTAATGTTGGAAAGTAAACAAGGTTTAATAGCCGGAGACGGGTCGTTGCCTGTTAAGATGGCTCAGTATGCTAAAGAAAACGGCTTTGAAGTTATATGTATTTCATTATCAAATGATAATGTAAAACAGTTAAAAAAATATTGTTCGAAAGTTTATTCCTGCCATCCGGGAGAAATTAACAGGATTGAAAAGATTTTGAAAGATGAAGAAATAAAACAGGCAACTTTCTTAGGAAAAGTTCATAAAAGAGTCCTGTTGAAGCTTTATAAGTTTGACTCAAGAGCAATCGAACTTTTACGTTCTATTAAACGTTTAAATGATGATGAAGTTATGCTTCTAATCGTAAGAGAATTTGAAAAAGCGGGTATTACTGTATTAGATCAAACTATATTTATAAAAAATTTAATGATACCGTCAGGTGTATTGGGAAAACATAAGCCTACAGAAGCTCAGCTGGAAGATGTTAATTACGGTTTTTGGCTGGCAAAAGAAATGGGCGGTGTTGATGTAGGTCAGTCAGTTGTAATAAAAGATAAAATGATAATGGCTGTAGAGGCTATAGAAGGAACTGATGTCTGTATAAAAAGAGGTGCAAAATTAGCTAAAAGAAATGCTGCTGTTATTAAAGTGTCAAAACCAAAACAGGATAAGCGTTTCGACATTCCTGCCGTTGGTTTAAGAACTTTAAAAACAATGAAGCGGTACAAAGCTAATCTGCTAGCCGTTGAAGCAAATGAAACAATAATCGTTGATCAGGAAAAAGTTATTAAGTTTGCAGATGCAAACAACATAGTAATTATGGCAGTTTAATTTATGAAAAAACTTTTTATTATAACAGGTGAATACTCTGGAGATATACATGCATCACATGTAGTTAAAGAACTCAAAGCTATATATCCTGATGTCATAATCGAAGGTATTGGCGGCGAAAACTTAAAAAGTGCTGGTGTAAAACTATTTTCTGATCATAAAAAAATGTCTGCGGTAGGATTATCTCCAAAAATTTTGATTGACCATCTGACACTGGGAAAGCGTGTTGTAGATTATTTAAAATCTGATTTTAAACCTGATTTAGTGTTGTGCATTGATTACGGTGTTTTTAATCTTAATGTTGCAAAGTTTTTAAAAAAAGCTGGAATAAAAGTTTTTTATTATATACCGCCTCAGGTATGGGCAAGCAGAAAATGGCGTATAAATACCATAAAAAAATATATAGATAAAGTATTGTGTATTTTTCCGTTTGAAAAACCTATGTATGAGAGTTTTGGTATTAATACGCATTATTGCGGTCATCCTCTGGTATCACAGTTACCGCCGCCTGCTGATAAAAAAATGTTTTTTGAAAAATACGGGTTTGATATAAATAAAAAGCTTGTTTCTGTTTTTCCGGGTTCCAGAGTTTTTGAACTAAAACAGCTTATGAATGTATTTGTAAATTCAGCACTTTTGTTGCAGCAAAATCATCCGGACTTGCAGTTCTGTATATCGCATGCTCCAAATTTGCCTGATAATGTTTTTAATAAATATCTGAAAAAAACAAATATTAAGGTTATAAAGGGTGAAAATCAAGCTCTGCTAAGCTGTTCTGATGCTTTAATTCTTGCCTCCGGTACTGTTGCGCTTGAAGCGTGTCTTTATCAGGTTCCTATGATTATTGCTTATCGCGGTCCATGGTTATTTTATTTTATTTATCTGCTTGTTAGATGTATAAAAAAGGTTTCTCTACCTAATATTATTGCTGATAAAATGATAGTTCCTGAAATTATTCAAAGTAAAGTTTCAGCTAATAATATTTCATATCAGATAGAAAAATTATTATATAAGGATTCTTACCGGAGCGATAATATTCGTCAATTAGGTAAGGTAAAAGAGCTTTTGTCAGATAAAAATTCATCACTGGAAGCGGCATCTGCAATAGCAGAGGAGTTTCGTAA
The DNA here is from genome assembly GCA_947857085.1 of Candidatus Gastranaerophilales bacterium. Lineage (GTDB taxonomy): Bacteria > Cyanobacteriota > Vampirovibrionia > Gastranaerophilales > Gastranaerophilaceae > SIG32. The sequence continues at coordinate 9,940 of CANUDF010000044.1, forward strand.
CAATTCTTAATTAAATATGTTTAAAATTGCAATATTATAAGTATTTTAGACTTATTATAATTAGGTAAGTGTTATATGATAAATAGTGTTCAAAATAGTTATAATGCGGTTAAAAATCCTTTTGCCGAGTATAAAAACAACGGCAATTTCTATATAACGCAAGAAATTGCTCAAGACATTTTTGAAGCTGAAAATAAAAAAGAGGAAAAGAAAGGGAAAAAGGCAGGTATAATTATAGCATCCAGTGCCCTGCTGGCCGCTTTAGGTATTTTTGCGGTCACAAAAGGGCTTCCTAAAAACACTTACAAATGGCTTCAAAAACTTGGACAAAGGCTGGAAGATAACGTAAATAAACGGAAAATAAGAGGTGAAAGCGGGCCTGTAACCTCTTTTTATAATTATTCGTTAAAAAAAGTTTTAGGGTTTATTGATAAGTCAAAAAGTATAAATAATTTCAGTTCATTTAAAGACTTATTCTTACAGAAAGCAATGTCAAAAAATAAAGTAACGAAAAAAATAGGCTTAAAGATTACATCTGTGTTTGAGCGTTTAGCAAGAAATTCAGTAATTAAAAGCTACAAATCTGCCGACAAAAAATTTAACAAACTTTTCAGCACATACTCCCAGATTAATAAAAATATTTTAAATTCAAATCCTAATAAGTCTGTTACGATAAACAATGTAACCAAAACAGCTTCGGAATGGATACAAGAGATTAATTCAAGACAGTCAAAAATTCAGATGCATTATAAAAAGGGATTTGGAAAAAATGCCCGTCTTGGACGTTATTTACATATGAAAAGAGCAGCAGACGGATTGGAAGACAGAATTTGGAATTCAACATTTAATAATGTTAAAGATTTAAAAAATCCTAAAATTTACACGACATTCATAGCAGAAGATTTGCTTGCAGCTAATAAGATCTCTTTAACAAAGGATGTAAGCCTTCTTCGTCAATCAATAACTCACGATATTCTTGATAACTACAGAGCATCCAAACAGGCTGTAGAAAATATTTCTTCATTTATTGATGCAAAAGATAAAACTTCCGGTGAATTATTGAAAACTTTACGTTCAAAACTTTCGACCTATAAAAAACTCTCAGGCCCTACTGAACAAGAGTTACGCGAAAATGTTAACTCTGAAATTATTTCTACATTAAAAATACTTGCAGCAAGATTACAAGAATCTTCAGAAACATTCAATTATGACAAAACGGCCGTTACAAAGGTTGCAGAATATATATCAGAAATCGAAAATATATTAGGCAAAACTTCTAAAGGCGAGTTTCAGGAAATTCTTACAATATACAAGGCTTTGCTGCCAAAAGATGCATATGTCAAATTGCGCGGAACCACAAAATCTGCAATAAAAACTTTTGATAATGCAATTAACAAAGAAAATGACTTATTTTTTGATAAATTGCGTGATTTGCGTCTCGGTTCAGGTCCTACAGATGTGCTTTCAGTCATCGGTTCTGTAGGCGGAGTCGGGCTTGGTATGACTAATGCTGATAATAAAGATGAAAGGATCTCAGCTGTACTTCGTTATGGTATACCTGTTGTAGGAGCAGTTGCAACCTCAGTCGCTATGACCGTTAGTCTTGTTGCAGGATTTAAATCAATGGCAATCGGTACACTTTCAGGATTGCTTATGAGTAATATCGGTTCAAAGCTAGATAAATATAGAAAACAGTACAACAAGCATAAAGAAGATGAAAAACACTCTAAAGCTGTCAAAGCTGAAATTAGTGCTAAAAATATGTAAATTTATTTTTTATGATATGATGATGTTATGAATAATATTATTGAAAAAGAAACTATAAGATATAAACTTGAACAGCGTGAAATTGATAATTTAAGTGAATATGCAACAAAAAGCAGATTTTCTCTGGGAAGAAAAAGAGAGGAAGATATCTGTAACCTCAGAACCTGCTTTCAGCGTGATAGAGATAGAATTCTTCATTCAAAGGCTTTTCGGCGCTTAAAACATAAAACACAGGTGTTTTTGTCACCTTTTGATGACCATTTTAGAACACGTTTAACACATACTCTTGAAGTTTCTCAGATTGGAAGAACAATTGCCCGCGCCTTAGATTTGAATGAAGATTTAGTTGAGGCTGTTGCTTTGGGACATGATTTGGGGCACACTCCATTTGGCCATTGCGGTGAAGGCGTACTGAATGAGTTAGTCGATGGAGGATTCCATCATAATATCCAGAGTGTAAGAGTTGTTGAAGTATTAGAAAATCTTAATTTATGCAGGGAAACCATTGACGGTATTTTAACTCATACCTGGGGATATAAACCCAAAACACCTGAGGCACAGGTTGTTCAACTTGCTGATAAAATTGCATATATTAATCATGATATAGAGGATTCAATACGTGCAGGAATAATTTCTGAAAGCGATTTGCCGAAAGATTGTATTAATTATTTTTCATCCATACAATCCAGACGTTTAAATAAAATGATAACGGAAATCATTAATAATTCCATGGGCAGACCAGAGGTTTCAATGAGTGAAGAAGGATGGTTTTATACAACTAAACTGCGCCAGTGGATGTTTGATAATGTTTATATTGATTCACCTGCAAAGTTAGAAGAAGAAAAAGCCAGAAAAGTTATCAGGGAGTTATTTTTGCTTTATTCAGACATGTTAAGACCAATGTGTGAAGAAAGTAAGATTGAAAGAATTGTTACGGATTACATTTCAGGAATGACTGATCGTTATGCTGTTGAAAAATTCAAAGAACACTTTGTTCCCCGCGGGCTTCAATCCTCAGCTAAAGAGGACTACTTATTTAAATTGGCTAAAATAATTGATTAATACTATTTACCTAATATAAATAATGCTGTATAATTTACATATGGAAAGAGCAAAGTTATTAGGATTTGGTATAGATACATACACATTTGAACAGGCCGTAGAGGCAGCAAAGAAAAAACGAGGTCAGGTTGTAACAATAAATCCTGAGATGATTGAGTATGGAACTAAAAATCCTGAATTTGCAGCTATTTTAAATTCGGCTGAACTGGTTATTCCTGACGGGATTGGTGTCCAGCTGGGGTTGAAGCTCATATCAAAAGAGGTTAAACGTATTCCCGGTATAGAGTTTGCAAAATACATGCTTTCTGAATTTAAAAACGAAAATATCGCAATGATTGGTGCTAAGCCGTATGTTGTTAAAAAAGCTGTAGAAAATTTAAAAGAAGAAATACCGTCATTAAATTTTGTTTATGTACATGACGGGTATTTTGATGATGACGCACGTATAATAGAAGAAACAGTCGAAAAAAGACCTGAACTTGTTCTTGTTGCGTTAGGTTCGCCAAAACAGGAAAAATTTATTTATAAATTAAAGTCTAAATTACCTAATGCCCTTATGATAGGTGTCGGAGGCAGTTTTGATGTGTGGGCAGGAGAGGTAGAGCGTGCTCCGAAGCTTTTTCAAAAGTTAGGTCTTGAGTGGCTTTATCGTACTGTAAAAGAACCTAAAAGGTTCAGGCGTATATTTCCTGTGCTGCCTTTATTTGTTATTAAAGTTTTGAAAGAAAAATGGAGTTAGTTATGTTAACAGTTGATGAAATAAATGAGCTTGAACAATTAGCAAAAGAAAACAGAAAAAATGTTGTTCAGATGGTATATAACGCAAAATCAGGGCATATCGGCGGTTCACTTTCCGCTGCAGATATTATGACAGTATTATTTCATAAGTGTATGAAAGTTGCTCCTGAGGGTATTGGTTCAAAAGATTATGAAACTCGTGACCGATTTGTTTTATCAAAAGGGCATGTTTCTCCTATTTATTATTCAGTTTTATCTCAGCTAGGGTTTATTCCTAAAGAGGAGCTGATGAGTTTTAGAAAGCTCGGTACCAGACTTCAGGGCCATCCATCATTGTTCTGCCCCGGAGTGGAAGTTTGTACAGGTTCTCTGGGGCAGGGATTGTCAATCGGCTGTGGTATGGCTATTGCATTAAAGTTAGATTCTAATCCGGCGAATGTGTTTGTATTAATGGGTGATGGTGAGCTTCAGGAAGGTAATGTGTGGGAAGCGTTTATGCAGGCTCCCCAGCGGAATCTGGATAATTTGATAGTTATAATAGATCGTAACCATCTTCAAATAGACGGGTGTACTGAAAATATTAAGTCTCTTGAACCTTTAGATGCTAAAATAAAGGCTTTTAACTGGGATGTAATTAAAATAAACGGCCACAATATACCTGAAATATATAGTGCAATTGAACAGGCGAAATCTAACTCAAAACCGACGGCCATTATTGCAGAGACTATAAAAGGGAAAGGCGTAAGTTTTATGGAAAATAATGCCGGCTGGCATGGTAAAGCGCCCGGTGAGGAAGACTATGAAAAAGCAATGAAAGAACTATAGGAGTTAATATGAAAGTTATAAAAACATTTAAACCGGCATTTACATTAGGCGAATTAGTTGCAGCCTTAATTGTTATAACTATTATTGTTCTTGTAACTATTCCTATAACGGCAAAAAAAATGGAAAAAGTTAATAAATATGCATATTTTATGGCTTATGAAACTATGCGAAGCATAAGTGCAAATGTTATTTCTCAAACGAGTTATTCTTTAAATGAAACTTCATATACTGCAAAAATTTTTTGTGGTGAAATTGCCGATTTGTTTAATGTTGATACAGAAAGTTGTTCTGTTGCAACCTCAAGTGCCGCTTCGGCAGCTGTTTCCGGAGACTTTAGCAAAGTTACACCTCATATTGTCTTATCAAATGGATTACAGTTTTATATAGCATCAAGTCTTTCTAATATTTCTCAATTATCGGATGCCTCGCAAAAAGATAGGGTTGGGTTTACTGTTTATGTTGATATAAACGGTAAAGCTGGTCATAATAAGCTTTACACGGATGTTTTCCCTTTTTATTTGCTTGCATCCGGCAAAACTGTACCGGGTTATAAACAGGATGGTGATGAAGAATATGGTGCTAATAGTACAAACTATTTAAGTTTAAATGTAATTTATGATTCATTTTCAGGTAATAACAGAAGTGTTGAACTGCTTTTACGTGAAACAAGTTTTAAAAATGCCGCGTGCGCAACTGGATATGTTGATTCTTCAACTTATTGCGGAACATCAACGAAATATAACTTATGCAAAAAAAGTTACCATGATTGCAGATTTATAGTTAACAAGCCATTCAGGATATTTTAATATGATTACTGATAAAATTGATAATATTGATAAATATAAAGAAATTTCACCGGATATATGTGCATTTTTAAAAAATTTAGATCAGGATATTCATTGCGGAAAATACTGGATTAATCACGACGATTTTGCTAATGTTGATATTTATGAAACAAAAAGCCATGAGGACTGTGTCTTTGAGTCTCATAAAAATTACATTGATATACAGCTTGTATTGGAAGGTCAGGAGCGGCTGGATTTTATTGATATAGGCAGCTTATCCGTAAAAGTTCCATACGATGTAGAAAAAGATTTAATATTTTATTATAATCCCGAAAAAACTCCAAACAGTATAATTTTAGAAAAAGGTAACTTTGCAATGTTATTTCCTTATGAGGCTCATAAACCACAAATGCGTTTAATGAGTGACGGACAAAATGTAAAAAAAGTTGTGATAAAAATAAAATATAAATAGACATAAGTTACGATACAAAAATTAATATTTTGAATCCGGCTGCTTGACTTAGAGTTAACTTAAAGGTTTAAAATGATATAGAGGTGCGTTGATGAAAATATCAGAAGTTAGTAAAAAATATGATATTCCGGTTGATACATTAAGATATTATGAAAAGGCCGGTCTGCTTCCAAGTGTCCAAAAAAATTCCAGTGGTATACGTGATTATTCAGAAACTGATTGCGGCTGGGTGGAATTTATTAAATGTATGCGTTCAGCCGGATTACCCATAGATGTTTTAAAAAAGTATATAGATTTGTTTAATCAGGGTGATTCGACTATTGAGGCAAGAAGGCAGATACTTATTGATGAACGAAAAAAATTAATTGAAA
>CANUDF010000045.1 GCA_947857085.1 Candidatus Gastranaerophilales bacterium
GCAGCCTTAGGCAGGAGGTTTACAAATATGCCCCCCCCCCCTATCCCAGAAGTAGATATAACAGTGCTTTTAGCGCTTGCCATTTCTTGTTTATAATTATTGTAATCCCTAATATATTCATTTTCGTCATAATAGGTGTTTGTTAGGACAAGCAATATTGCGTTATGTGAAAATTCGTACATTTCTTTCCATATCATTTTATTTAAATATAATGCAGTATGCGGATTGTTTAATGTTACATAGTCAATTTTTTTACCATTATCAATCTTAATTTTACAGCTGCCAGATACGGCTATAAGCAAAAATTCGGAATTCCTGTTTGCATGACAACCCCTTAAAATATTATTTTTTGTATCAAATATATAGAATGCACGTTTTATATCAAAAGGTACATTTATATCCTTTTCAAAAGAGATTAATTTCCCGTCATTATTTCCGTATGTTTTTAGGTTTATTACTTTATAGTCCATAACTTATTCCTTATTGTTTGCAGTAAAATGGGCCATTCTCTCTTTTAACGGCTGAATAAATTTATCTGCAAAGTTATCATATTTATGATTTTTAAAACAGTATCGGTCTTCTTCAAAGACTCTATCTAAATTAGCTATATCAGAAAATCCTTTTTTTAATCTTGCAATATATTCTTCTTTGGATTTACACCAATAGTGGTTAATACGGATTTTATTTATTGAATGTTCTTGCGTTACCGCATGTTTTATATGGTTATAGGCACTCATCCAATGTTCTGAAGGAAAAGGATTACCTATAATTTTTTTGTTTTCATCAACTGTGTAATATTTACCTTTATATGTGCAGTTGTGGGTACTGGCAAATTTTACAAGCCGCGGGTTAAAAATAGTTTTTATGTGATGCTCATCTAATGAATCAAAATTTCTAATACGATTATAGTTTTCAAGCACTAAACCTTCGGGTTTTTGTATATGATCATTACCATCAAATAAAACCCAGTTAACTCCTAAGCCTCCGAATTCTTCATAATCTTTTAAAACTTCAGGTAATGTTGCTTTTTCTACCGGCATTATGTATTCATCAGCATCAATTATTGCAAGCCATTTTGTCTTGAGGCAACTACGCTGTACGGCATCATTATAAGCTTCAAATGTTCTACATCTGCCGGGCAAATAAATATATTCAACAATGCCGCTGTTTATATAAGGCTCCAAAATAGTTTTTAAATTATCCAGACTTCCGTTATCATATATGTAAAATTTATCCACGCCAACAAGCCTGTGAAATTCTATCCATTCTTCTATATATGCCGCTTCATCTTTAAGAATAACTGCAACTGATAAATAATTATGATATTTTTTTATTATTTTATCAATAAATCCACATATTTTACATGGTTTAATTTTTAATTTTATTCCCAAAAATTTAAAGTCAAAAGGAAATGTATCAAATGAACATTTGAAATAATCTGCAAATTGTTCAAAAGGAAATTTTTTGCCAAACAAATATATTTGTTTCTGTTTAGTTCCGTTAAAATAGATGTTTGTAACTGAAAATATCTGCTCTAGAAAAGATATTTTGGTTGGTTTACATCTTTCACTAAGAAGATAATAATGTAAATTATTTATATAATTAGCCGCGTAATCTTCTGGTATAATACAGCCTGTTAAATAACCGGCTTCTTGGGCTATTGAAGGATAAATACGTTCAATTGCGTGAGAAATAGTCCCATCAATAATTAATGGTTCTTTAGGAAAATCTTCATAGGCCCAACTATGTCTGAATAAAGGAGTCATTGCTTTTCCTCTTACCCAAAACATTGCACCAAATGGTGCAACAGGGTGCATGTCAAAAGGCACATGAAGATTTAAATTTTTAAATAAATTTAACAGATAATTATAGGTCTCAGTTTTGCCTATTTCATAGCTAATTGTATATACTCCGCCATATTCGATAGGTTGCGGACATAACAATCCTAAATAGGGATTAGTATTAAATAAATTAATTATATTTTTTACGTATGCTTTGGATTTCAAATTGCATTCAAAACAATGATAAGAAAATTCTTGTCCAATTAAGTTGTAGCTAGCACCTGCTGACTTTTTATCATGCATACAGCAGACATAATCGTAATTATCAAATACGTCCGAGCAGGTAACAAGATATGCTGAAACATCTCTACCCTGATTATTTTTTTCTCTATAAAATATATTATAATCAGATAATAATTTTTCTTTTTGCTTACATAAATCAAGTACTGTTTTTTTACTGCTTACAATGTATATATCAGCTCCTTCCGGCATAGATGCAGCATATTTAAGACAATAATCAACTAAATCCTCGTAGTAAATATACAAAATTAATGCAATTTTGTTGCTATGTATATTGCTGTCGGTTGCAAAATCAGAAGATAATACAAAATTTAAATTAAGATTTGCTGTTATTTCAGACATAGGTTTTGTCGCTAAAATATCTTGATAAATCATATTAATATCATAATTTGTATTGTCTTTTAAATATTGAAGAATTTGTATGCTTCTAGGTATTATTTGTCTTACAAGTGACCTGCTATATTTATCAGATATAGCCTTTCTTTTAACTAAAGGCAACTTTAATGTTTTAAGCAGGTTTAATGTTGCATATATTGGGTTATCAACAAGGTGTCTATGTGATTCAATATTTATAAAAGAATCCGATTTATAACCTCTGTCTTCAAAATATTTTGTGAATTTTATCTCGTGGTACGCAACAGCTTCTATAAGGTTTTTTACAGGTTTCAATGTTTTCCAATAATTTTTAAAATCTTTGGAAATAAACATAGACTTTTTGATAACAAAGAAATATGACTGGATATGTTCTATTACACGGGTTTCTTTTTTCTTTCTAATAAGTAAGTTTTTAGCGTCAGGATGTTTTGTTATTCCCCAGAAGTCACAGTCTCTGCTTTTCATTTCTTCAAACATTTCCGATAATGGTCTTATGGGACCGTAGCAGGTGCAATTTGTGAGTATTAATTCATCATATTCAGATAACTTTTCATATCCAATATGTTCTATTCCGGCTTTATAAGCCCAGAAATCTATTCCTTTATTTTCGCGAATTAAAATATCAATGCCAATATTTGTTAAGAGTGTTTTACTTTCGCTGGACATTTTTCCGTTAACTACAACAAGTATTTTTTCTGCGACTTCCTGCAAGCCTTTCAGGTAATAAGTAAAATAATCCCTTACTATTCCGTCTTTTTCCCAAAATACACAAATACAACATCTTTTTGTCATCTGCTTATATCATCCTCTTATGCGTTATTACAAATTTGTATTGTAATCCTAAAAATGTTACAATTTTGTTTTCTCTTTTAACGTCATTTTTTATTGAAAAAATCGAACTTAAAAATGAATTAAAATGCCTGTTCTTATAGGATTTTATTATCTTTTGAAGTTTCTTATAATTTTTTAGGTGTTTTATCTTTTTTATATCAAAATTATTATATTCTGAGAGATAATTTTGGATGCCGGAATAGATTTTTTCTCTTTCATTTTTATGTTTAATCCACATCCAGCAGAAATAATTCATATCCCTGTCGGTTAAATACATTTTGCCTTCAGGCGAAGCTCCTATAAAAAGTTTTGAATTTTTGATTAATTCATGGCCATTGCTGTATTTAGAAAAAGACTTTTCAAAGTTGTTCAATACGCTGTCATCTCTAATATTTAAATAATTATATAAAGGAATATTTAACACAGATATCTGGGGCTTATTGTAAACAGCGTCAAACCAGAAAAGTAAATCCTCAGACTGTGATAACCCGGGCATAAATGATAAATTGAATTTTTCAATAAATTCTTTTTTATAAAGTTTATTCCATACAACACCGGGGACGTAAATTATATTTCTAATATACTCATCAATATTACTGTATATTAAAAATGTTTTTAAACAATCATTTGACAGGTCATAAATTTTCTTCTTATTAGGAAATACATTATAATGGGAGAAAATAATGACATCGGATTGTGTTATATCAGCTTCTTCATATAATTTTTCACAGGCATTTAATTCCAGCCAGTCATCAGAATCGACAAATAAAATATATTCACCCTGTGCCGTTTTTATGCCGTTGTTTCGAGCAACAGAGACGCCTGAATTTTCCTGATTAATAATTTTTATACGACTGTCCTTATCGGCATATTCTTTTAAGATATTTAATGAACGATCTGTAGACCCATCGTTTACACATATGATTTCAATATTGTTTAGAGTTTGATTTAATAAACTGTCTAAACATTTGTTTAAACATCTTTCAACATTGTATACAGGCACAATAATTGATATGAAAATTTTATTATTTTGTTTTTCAAAAGAAGATCTTGATGGTATTAATTTTCTTAAAAAACGTTTTGCATTTATACGGTTTAATTCTGTGGCTCTATTGCTGTCATTGAAACAGAAAAGCTTTGGATTTACGTAATAAAATCTTTTTTCTAATATACTTTTTTCAATCCCTATGTATTTTGAATCAACGCCATATCTCCCTGTTAACTTATTAAATAATGTTGTTCCAAAAGGCAGGTGAAAATCTGTTCTCGGAATAATTCTAAGTTCTGCTTGATTTGTCGCCATAGCGTAAAAAGAGATTAATGACCGCTGTGTATCTTCCGGTTTTCTGAATTTATTATTTTTAAAGTATTTATCCTTAAAGATATTTTCGCACTCAGAACATATACTTTTACAATAAGCATCTATATTATGATGCGGTTCAAGGTTAAAAAATTTGTTGAATTTTTCTCCTATTAATTGCTGCATTTTTAATATTGTAAATGAGTAAACTGACTTATCAGCCAATTTTTTACACATAGATTTTTGCATTCTCACAATAGGTTTACCGTCAGGAGTGAAGAAAAACTCAGGAGATAACGGACTGTTAATAAACATATCATCATTTGCATATAAAAAATGTTCCGATAATTCAGGAATCTTATGCAAATATAATTCTATCTCTGCTGAATTAAATAATGGCAAAACATCTTCAGGAATAAAATCTGTATGAAAAACAATTTTGATTTTGGGATTAGATGTATCAAGCCATTTTGGAATTTGGTTATCAGTGACAATAAAAACTTTATTTATCCAGGGAATATATTTTTCTACCAGTCTAAGTGAATATTTTAATTCATCGTTATCTTTTGCTCTGCATATATCGATTGCTTCTTGTTTGTATTCTGTATCAGAACCTGAAAGGTAGTAATGTTTCTTTTTTATCCACTCCTCATCAGAGCCGTCAACCCAAAGATAAACTAAATCAACAGGGCTGTTAAACTTCTTTTTTTGACTGGTTTTTGACATTTTTATTTTTAATCCCTCAAAACTATTTTACGGGAAATAAAATTTATGCACAATAAAATAGTATATAAGTATAATAGTTTTTTAATATAACTTAATATTATTAAAAAGAATAGCAAGATATTATATATGATATTACTTTTTTAGATTTTTAATTAAGAATAACTTTCTTTTTATTAAATTTAACTTTGGTATATTATTATATTCCTGAAAAGTTTTGAAATTTGAATATTTCAAAAGGTCATATTCTTCTTTGTGATAAAAAAGAAAACGGACATCGTCTTCAATATTATTTATAAAATTTTTAAAGTTATTATATGCTTGTTCTTCAGACAATGTATTACAGCTGTTCCTGTAAAAATGCCTGTGAGAACTGATCCCCCAATAATAAAGCGGCCATTTCATTTTTTCCCATTTGCCTGTATTGATTAAAAATTCTTTTACAGCATTCCATGCCTTTGTGTAGGAAATGTAAGATTTATCAAACTCTATCTTTTTATGAGAGACAGAATCCTTACGTACTCTGTAATAGTAGATATTTAAGTCTGAAATAACAGGTTTTTGTGCATTGCAGATTAATTGCCATGATAGACAACTGTCCTGATATTCACATAAGTTTTCCGGGAAAATGACTCCGTCATATAGTGATTTTCTAAAAAATTTATATGGAGAAACATAATTTTTGAACTTCTTAAATCCTATAGTTTTATACTTAAAAACAGGGTGCTTTACCGTAATATATTCACCGGTTTCATCCATGTACCATGTTTGATATTTACAATAAATATAGTCGGTATTATGTTTAGACGCAAAGTCCACAAGAAGTTCTATAGCTTTTAAATTAAGCCAGTCATCATTGTCTAAAAGGTAAATCCATTCTCCGGAGGACTCTTTTACAGCTTTTTCATAAGCCTTTGCTATTCCTGCATTTTGTTGTGAAAAAACTTTTATACGGCTATCTTTCTCTGCAAAACGGTTTAAGAGGTTCAAGGAATTATCTATAGAGCCGTCATTCACACAAATAACTTCAATGTTTTTGTAAGTTTGGTTAATACAGCTGTCCAAACATTTTTCCAAATATTTTTCGGCATTATAAACCGGTATTAAAATAGAAACCAGAGGGTTAAAGTTATTTTGTAAAGACTCCTGAATGTTAAAAACTCTATTTAAAAATTTTTGAACCATAATATTATATCCTTTAAAATAATATTAATAAAAATATAAAATTAAGGCAACTTTTAACTTAAACCAGACCTTCTTTAAGAGCTTTAACTGCAGCCTGGGTTCTGTCATCAACAACAAGTTTTTGTATAATATTGCAGACGTGGGCTTTTGCCGTATGTTCAGATATGGTTAGTTCCTGAGCTATTTCATTGTTAGATTTGCCGTCAACAACAAGTTTTAAAACTTCATATTCACGTTGTGTAAGATTAGCATGTTGTTCTTTAAACATTGCACGTGACATTTGGCGGGGCGGAACAACACCGCAGTTCTTTTCTCTAAGAATTGGCACGGCCTGAGGATCAAGCCACATTGCCCCTTCTTTGACAGTTTTGATAATCATTCTTAAAACTTCTATATTTATATCTTTCATAACATATGCACAGGCCCCTGCGTGCAGCGAGTCCATAACTTCCTGCTCGCTAATGTGAGATGTAAGCATAATAACTTTGGCTCTGCTGTTTAACTCAAGTATTTTTTTTGTCGCTTCAATTCCGGAAATGTCAGGAAGACCTATATCCATTAATATGATATCAGGATGAACAATTTTGTATTTTTCTACAGCCTCTTTTCCTGTTTCAGCTTCAGAAACCACTTCAAGTTCTGCAATCTCGTCAAATAAAGATTTTAAACCTACTCTCATTAATTTATGATCTTCTACCAGTAGTATATTTATCGGTGAGTTATTCATGTCTCCTCCATAATTTTTTCTTCTGCTATTAATACTTATAAATCTATCAGAAAAGACATTTAACCCCTCGGGTTTAAAGTTTTAAGGCTATATTCTGGTGTTATATTTGTGAAACATTATTTGTATTAAAATGGCATTTTATTTTTAATTTTAGATTTTAATGAATTTTTAACAGATTAAGTTTATTCTTAATAAAAACTTAAGTTTTCGGGGTAGAAAATTATTTCTATTTGGTTTACAATATAATAAATAGAAATAAAGGGATGAGAAATGAAATATTCTAATTACTCAGTCGTAATAATAGGTAGCGGAATTGCAGGTTTGTATGCGGCTTTAAAAATAGAACAGCAGACAAATTTGCAAGATGGAATTTTACTGATAACAAAATCTAAATTAGGAGAAAGTAACTCACGTTATGCACAGGGCGGTATGGTTGGTGTTTTAAAAGAAAACGCAAAAGATTCAACAGCATCCCATATTTCAGATACTATTAAAGCCGGTGCAGGCTTGAGTGAATTTAATACAGTAAAGTTCATTTCAGAGAGCTCAGATAGTGTTATAAAAGACTTGTTAAAATTCGGGGTTCAATTTGATAAAAATGAAAATGGCGACTATACCTTTACTCTTGAAGCTGCTCATAGCGTAAACAGGGTGCTTCACTCCGGCGGTGATGCCACAGGCAGAATGATTGAAAAAGCTTTAACAAAAGATGTTTCAGAAAATGATAATATTGATGTTTATGAACAAACAGCAGCTGTTGAACTGCTTGTTAATTCTAATAAAGAATGTAAAGGTGTTGTTGTTTTTAATGACCTTACACATGAATATGAAACTATATATAGTTCAGCTGTAATTCTTGCAACCGGAGGTGTAGGACAATTATATAAATATACTACAAACCCTGCTGTTGCAACAGGAGACGGTCTTGCTCTTGCGTATAATGCAGGTGCTGTATTGCAGGATTTGGAATTTATACAATTTCACCCCACAGCTCTCGCAATTGACGGTGATGAGAATAGATTTTTAATTTCGGAAGCCGTAAGAGGCGAGGGGGCAAAACTTGTTGATGCAGACGGTATTGAGTTTATGCATAAATATCATGAAAATCGCGAGCTAGCCCCGCGTGATATCGTAACCCGCGCTAACTATAATGAGATGATTGAAAACGGTATTAATCATGTTTATCTTAACGCTACCTGCATAGACAAAAATAAATTGGCTGAAAGATTTCCTAATATTTCCAGAATTTGTGCAGAAAATGGTATTGATATATCCCGCGATTTTATTCCGGTAGCTCCTGCTGCTCACTATTCTATGGGCGGAATAAAAACAAATATTGAAGGAGAAACCTCAATCAAAGGTCTGTATGCTATCGGAGAGGCTGCTTCAACAGGTCTGCATGGAGGTAACAGACTTGCAAGCAATTCCCTTTTGGAATGTGTTGTATGCGCCTATGAAGTTGCATCTTACCTAAAAGATAAAAAATTAAAAACTCCTAAACAAATTGATGAAGATTTGAAAGCAGTTATAGACAAATATTCAAAAGATTTGCTAATGGAAGATCTTGATGTTGAAGCTCTTAAACATGAACTTCAAGATATTATGTGGCGCGGGGCAGGGATTTTAAGAAGTGAAAAAACTTTGATGAATGCGTTGGAAGAAATTCGCGAGCTTTCAAAAAAATTCCCGCGAAGTGTAAAATGTCTTAGTAAAGAAGAGTATGAATTTAAGAATATGCTTCTTGTCGCAAAATTGATAATTAATTCAGCTTTGCAGAGAAAAGAGTCCCGCGGTGCACATTACAGGTTGGATTATTTGAATATGGATGAAGTAAGCAGACACAGCTTATTAACAAAAGAAAAAGGAGAATTGTGTTTTGTTAAGTAGTTTTTATGTAAATGAACATGTAAAAGAGGCGTTAAAAGAAGATATCGGATTTGGCGATATTACAACAGAAAATTTGGCATCGGAAACGGATTATCTTAAAGGTGCACTTAATACAAGAAACGATGGGGTTTTGTGTGGAGCAGAAGTTTTTAAAACGGTATATAAAATATTGTCTGATGATATAAAAATTAAATTTTATTTTAAAGATGGCGATACTATTAAAAAAGGTGACAAAATTGCGGATATAGAAGGTCCGGCAAAATATTTATTAATGGGCGAACGAGTTGCTTTGAATTATATTCAGAGAATGTCCGGTATTGCTACGGAAACCCGTAAATATCAGGATGCTATAGGCAATTTTCCCGCAAAAATTGTTGACACAAGGAAAACAACTCCAAATTTCAGGGCATTTGAAAAATATTCAGTAAAAACAGGCGGAGGAGCTTTACACAGATTTAACTTATCTGACTGTGCAATGATTAAAGATAATCATATCAGATTAGCAGGCTCCATTACTGCTGCTGTAAATAAATTAAGGGAAAATATTTCTCATGCCCACAAAATTGAAGTCGAATGCGATACATTAGAGCAGGTAAGAGAAGCTGTTACAACAGGTGCAGATATAATCATGCTTGATAATATGTCTGTTGAAACAATGAAAAAAGCATGCGAAATTATTAATCATAAAGCTATAGTTGAAGCAAGCGGTAATGTTAATTTGGAAACAGTTAATGCAATTGCATCAACCGGTATTGATATTATCTCTTCAAGCGCTATTGTTGCAAAAGCCCCGACTCTTGATCTGGCTTTAGATATATAATTTTTAAATAAAATAGTGTATTGTGAACACTAATTGTAAAGCTAGTTTTTCAATATATCATTACATTTTGGTGAAAAATAAAAAATAATTGTAAATATTTTTTACAAGTTTAGCAAATTTCATTTCGCTTTGATTTAAAATAAATGTATAGATAGTTAATTGATTGGTGGTATATGAAGATTAGTTCGATACAACGAGATAGATCACTAAAGCAGGGATATCATTCGGGCAATGAAAATCCGGCGGGTACTGAGAAGAAGTATAATGCAGGATTGCGTGAAAATATAAATAGAGGATATAGTGTAGCATTTAGCGGCAGCGGAGCGAGTAAAAAAACGAGCGAAGCTGCCGCTAAAGTTTTTAATAACTTAGGTAATACGTTTACTGATAAAATATTCAGATCTGATAAGTTTAAGAAGCTTGTAGAAATCTTTGAAGAAAAAACTGTTGTGGCGCAGGCTCTGGTTGCATTGGCCGTTGCCGGGGTATTGAGACCTGCAACAAATATGGCAATGGCAGGTAAAGATGACAGGGAAGACAGTATGTATGCAGCAGCGCACGCAATCTCATCCGCTGTAATAGGATTTATCGTTTCTTCACTCGTTATGGCACCGTTTGATAAAGCGTTTAGGAAAATAAAAGAGAATCCGAAAGAATATTTAGCGGAAAGAAAAATTATGAACAAAGACGGTTCAGTTAAAAAAGAGTTAGAAAGCTTAGCTAATTTGTTAGGTATTGAAGAAATTGGAGTAAGAAAACTTGAAAAATCTAAACCGTATAAAAAAATAAGTAAAATGGCTCAGATGATACCTGATTCAATTGTATTGGGTATTCCAAAAGCAATGCTTACAATCGCTTTGATACCTCCGATTTTAAAATATGTATTCGGCTGGGAAAAGAAACCAAAATCAATAGGTTCTATATCGCAAGATCCTTACAATATGGAATTTGCTAAACAGTTTTTATTTGACAGAGCAGCTTTCAAAAACAATTTTGGAGGTTTGAAATAATGCAGGTTAATTCTTCAACATTAAATATAAATAACAGAAATCAGAATTATATGTCGGCTAAACAACTAGCATTTGCAGGAAAACCTCCTTTGAAATCTAAATTGTTTAATCCTATTGCAAAACAATATGATAAATTGGCTGATAAAATTGCTCATAATTATTACGAAGCTTTTTATAGAAGTAAATTTTCCAAAAAGTTTTTGGAAAAAGCAAAAAATGTAGATAATATGACAACGCACATGTCTGCAATTGGTGCAACATTGATTTCAGGTATGTATACTGTAAGAACATTGCAAAATGATAAACTCGATCCTGAAAAGCGTAAAACCCTTGCATTAAATGATGTTATGACTTGGGCTATTTCAACAGCGGGGTCATATTTTCTT
The DNA here is from genome assembly GCA_947857085.1 of Candidatus Gastranaerophilales bacterium. Taxonomy (GTDB): domain Bacteria; phylum Cyanobacteriota; class Vampirovibrionia; order Gastranaerophilales; family Gastranaerophilaceae; genus SIG32. Next base: position 11,326 of record CANUDF010000045.1, read on the forward strand.
GATAGTAAGCTTGCTAACTGGTGGGACGGTGTAACAACACGTTTTGTCTCAAATTATTTATTAGACAATCCAGGAGCAAAAAGATTAAGAACTTTAGGAGATTGGGATCCAGCTAATATATATGAAATGATGGGTAAAAAATTTACTAAAGATGCAAATGATAAAAATATAAACGAAATAATCAAAGAATTTGAAGCAGAAGGTTATCAGGTAACAAAAGATGCAGAAAAAGGTAAAGTGTCGTTCCTCTTATCCGGAAGATTCGTAGATGCAAAAAATGCAAGAATTGACCAAATAAATAAAAAAATTAATGCATCTGATTACCACGGCTTAAGAAAACCGTTAGAATTTGTAAAACCTGATGCATTTACAAACATAAGAGATTTCAACCTTGATGTATTAAAAAATAAGCGTCTCACAACTTTAATTGACGGTATGGGTGTCCTAAAATCACTGTTTGTATTCGGTATGGTATATAGATACATAGTACCTGTACTGGTAATGAAACCGGCAAATAAACTTGGCGCTTATTTGCACAAAAAGAACGCAGAAAAAGAACAGCAGCAAAATACTAAAAAAGCATAGTTGATGCATCTTAATATAAAAAGAGAGCTCCGAACGGAGTTCTCTTGGCTTAAAAATATAATAAATTGCGAGAAATCTGTTTTTATAGTATATTATGAACAGATAGGAAGATTATATGTTGGATTTCGATGCAATTGCAAAAAGCTGTAATCTGTTTGATGGGACTGACACTGAAAAAGTCATTGATAATATTGCTGCGTTAGATGAAAAGTATTCGAAAGAAGATTTAGTTGAAATATATAATTATATATTGTCTGTATCAAAAAATCCTGATATTTTAATGAGTGTAATACGCCTTGCCGACCGTTTTAGATTTAAGTCTACATTAAATGTTCTTCTGGATTTGCTTTTGATGAAAAATGAATCAGCTAACGTATCTTTGCAAGAAAAATATGTAAATGTTCGTTCAATGTGTGCAAAAGCAATTGCAAATTATAAAGATACAGAAGCGGTAACACCTTTACTATACTGTCTTAATAATAAAGATGAACATTACAGAATACGTCTTGCTTGTGCTGATGCTCTTGGAAAAATCGGTGATAAATATGCTGTTGCGCCATTGATTGAAGTGGTAAAAGACGAGGAGGAAAAGTCGGTTTATTTAAGAGAATCTGCTGCTTCTGCACTGGGACTTCTCGGTGATATGCGAGCTATTGATCCTCTTGTAAGTATTCTTGAAACCAAGCAGGGGCTGATGAATAAGTTTACTTTTTTAAAGGAGCGTGTTATAGAAGCCTTAACAAAGTTAAGAGTAGACGATAATGACAGAGTTTTTCAGGCATTGAGGTCTTCATTAAGTGATGAATCCGCGCAAATCAGGATTAATGCCATAGAAGCATTAATGGAAAGCAGCCACCCGAAAGCATTAGAAACTATAAAAACCTGTCTTGAAGATAGTGATGAAGAAGTAAGAAAAAATGCCTTAATTGCTTTATATAATATGGAGGGCAGGGATATTTTAGATGAGGTTATAAGTCTTCCCATATATGTTGAAAGTCTTAAAGAAGAAGCTAAATTTATGATAGAGGAATATGAAAATGACTAAGTCTGTTATTTTATTGTCCGGTGGACTTGATTCTGTTGTAAGTTTGGGTATAGCTAAAGAAAAATATAATATAACACTGGCATTAACCTTTGATTACGGTCAAAAGTCAGCAAAACAGGAGATAGAGGCTTCGGCAAAAATTTGTGCTTATTACAAAATTCAACATAAAGTAATCAAATTGGATTGGCTAAAAGAAATAACTCATACCTCGCTGGTAGGAGAAAAAGAAGTTCCGAAAGGCATTCAAGAGACTTCTGCGGCAGTTTGGGTGCCAAATAGAAACGGTTTATTTTTAAATATAGCAGGCTGTTTTGCGGACGGTGAAGATTATGATTATATAATAATAGGTGCAAACCTTGAGGAAGCGCACAACTTTTCCGATAATACCCAAAATTTTATTGACAGAGTTAATTCAGAATTTGAGTATTCAACAAAGAAACATCCAAAAGTAATTGCGCCCTTGATAAATTTTAATAAAAATGATATAGTAAAACAAGCCATGGATTATTCAATTCCGCTGGAGTTGGTAACAAGCTGTTATAACGGATTTGAAAAACACTGTGGAGAATGTGAATCCTGTGTAAGATTAAAAAATGCATTGATTGCCAATAATGCATATAAATATATTAAACTGTTGTTTGAGGAATAATGAAGACATTACTGATAGATAAAGAAATAAAATACGAAGGCTGGCAGCTTGCCCCGCACTGGATATATAAAAACTTTAAAATTCAGGGTGACGTAATTGTTGCGTTCACAGGTGAATGTGAAGTAAACCTCACTGAAATGGTTGATATTGAAGATGTTATAAATAACGAGCCGATTTACAGCAAAAATATGCTCAGCTTTATAACAGAACAATTCAATGTTGATTTAGTTGAGGGTGTTTTCAGGCAGAGACTTTTGGTTTGTATAATAAAAGAAGCTCTGGAAAAACGCGGAATAAAAGTTATAAGAAGCGGTGATGATCTTTATATAGAAGACAAAAAACTGACTGTTTCTATTGCAACAAAATCGCTCACTTCAATATTAATACATACAGGTATTAATATTAATTCTGAGGGGGCACCTATAAAAGCTTGCGGGCTTGAAAATGATTTAGGTATCAGTGACATAAAAGAATTTGCAGTTGAAATAATGGAAAAATATGCAGAAGAAATTAATGATATAATATTAGCGTCAACAAAAGTTAGAGGAGTCTGATTATGATTTACGAAGATGATGAAAAATATGAAAAATCCTCTCATGTAAGTTATAAAGAATATAAAAAGAAGCTTGAAAGCAATCCAAATGAAAGTTTAATTCTTTTTGTATCTGCATTTTTTGTCATGCTTTTGCTGTTTTTGGGTGTTGTAAAACAGTTATCTCCTGATGTTGATGTAGCAATCGGAGATAATACGGATTATACAACGGAAGAACCTGCAAAGGCTAATGTTGACAATCGTCTTAAGTTAATACAAATGGAAGATAATTCATATACGAACAGTGAAGATGATACATTTTCTCCTGAGTTGGAAGAAAAGGTCAGATTGCCAAAGCAGAAACGTAAAACAGTAGGTGAACATGAGGGTGAAGCCGAAGTAATAATTCTTGAAAAAACGGAAGCTCCTCTTGCTAAACCTGAAACTCCTGAGCAAAATACAGAGGACGTACAGCATGCTGTTCCACAGCCGGCAGTAAATGCTAAGGTTATTGTGGGTTATTATGCAACTGCTGCTCAGGCAGAAGTTGCAAAAGGTATCATTCAGGAAGCAGGGTTAAATATTCAGCCTTTTGTAAAAAATATCGGTGCTGCCTACACATTACAGGTAGGCTCTTTCTCATCAAGAGAAAAAGCCCAGAGTGTTGCTAATGATTTGTTAAAAAATAACTTTCCTGCACGCGTGATTATTGAATAGTGCTAAATCCAATCGCAGCTGTTGCCTTTGCACAATATATCGTCCAAATCAGCCATAGTTTGTTTTCTTGTCATTTCAAAAGTAACAGGTGTTATTGAAATTTTATTATTTCTTACAGCTGCAATGTCGGTGTTAGCTGTTGAAGGTTCACTGATTAATTCTCCTGCCATCCAGTAATAAACTTTTCCGCGCGGGTCTATACGTTTTTCGTAATTATCAGTAAACATTTTCCTGCCGAGTTCTGTTATTGCAACCCCTAAAATATCATCATCGTCTAATGCCGGAACATTTACGTTCAAAAGCATTTTGGGAGGAAACTGAAAATCTTTTAATTTGTTTAATAACGAAACAACAAATCTGGCAGTGAATTTAAAATCTTCATACTCGGTCTGCATACTTGCCAGAGATACTGCAATACTTGGAACTCCAAGCATTGCCCCTTCCATAGCACAGCTTACAGTTCCTGAATATAATATATCAGAACCTAAATTAGGCCCGTGATTAATCCCTGAGATAACAAAATCAGGCTGTTCTTCGGGTGCCAAAATGGCATTGATGCCGAGTTTTACGCAGTCTCCCGGAGTTCCGTTAGTAACCCATGTACGTTTAGCTCCTGATTTTGCTTCTTCCAGTTCTTCAACACGTAATGGTGTGTGCAGGGTTAATGAATGACCTGCAGCGCTTCTTTCTCTGTCCGGTGCCACAACATAGACATTGTGGTGCTTTGATAATTCTTCTGTCAAAGCTCTTATCCCATTAGCTGCAATTCCGTCATCGTTTGAAATTAGTATGTTCATAATTCTCCTTACTTATGTAACTCTATAATACCCGCTTTTTCTCGAAAAACAAAGGTGTTTTGTGCTGTTTATTAACTTTTGTTACAAACCTTAATTTGTAGATAAAAAATATAGCAATAATATATACTAAAAATTTTTTATATATATGTAAACACGAGGTAAGCTTAAAATTGAGGAATCAGAGAAAATTTTAAGCACACACACT
>CANUDF010000046.1 GCA_947857085.1 Candidatus Gastranaerophilales bacterium
AATCAGGATTATAAGCAACAATACCTGTTGTACCGTTTGCAAATTGTAATCCTATTGTTTCTGTATCCCAATCTTTTTGACCAAACTTGCTGGCATTTTTAATATTAGCAATTTCTATTTCTTCGTTATCAGTACCCCAGTAGACTTTATCTTCAAAACAATCTGTAAGGGCATCATTCTTACATATCTTTGTTATTTTAAAATGTTTGCTTAACTCATTAACAAAGTCTTCAGTATTTTTATACCCTGCTAAAGTCTGCTGGGTGTTCATAGTTTTTAAAGCTTCTTCAAGTTTTCTTTCAAAGACCTTAGCAGCAGTATTCCAGCTTTTGTTCTGGTAGTTAGCAACAAGTGTCGGTATGGTCAAAGCAGCAACAACGCCGATAATAGCTAAAGTAATCAAAACTTCAGCAAGTGTAAAAGCGGCTTTTTTAACGTAACGGTAATGCGATTGCGACGGTCGTTTCACTCCCTCGCAATGACAGGCCTTTTTGTCATTACGAGCAAACGTAGTTTGCGTAGTAATCGCATTGTCGTCGGAATTTGCCAAAGATGCGATTGCCACGGCCTCGTTACACTCGGCCTCGCAATGACAATATGGTGTGGAGGTTAAGCTACTGCCCCCCCTCCCTGCTGGTAAAGTAGTGATAGTGCGTATTTACACCCATTCTTAAATCCTCCGTATAATTGTGTACCTTTTTATTATATCATTTTCTTTGAGTTTGTGCAATAAATCCGATAAACAAATTAAGATAATATTAAAATATTGTGAGAGCGTCTAATTTATAATATAATTAACTTATCGTAAGTTAAGAAGAGAGGTAATTATGATAGACAAAACAGCAGTTATTCACCCTTCAGCACAAATTGCAGAGGACGCAATTATCGGCCCTTATGTAATTATTGGTGAAAATGTAAAAATTGGAAGTAAAACAAGAGTTATTGCAAATGCATATATTGAACATGCAGAAATCGGTGAAAGATGTACGATTTCTCCGTTTGCCACAATCGGTTCAGAGCCTCAGGATTTGGGTTATAAAGGTGAAGAAACAAAAGTTGTTATCGGCGATGACACTATCATAAAAGAAAACGTAACAATTCACAGAGGAGCGGCATGCGGTGATTTCACAACAAGAATTGGCAACAAATGCTTGTTAATGGTTGGTTCACACGTTGCCCATAACTGTGTTCTTGCTGATCAGGTTATTCTTGCAAACCTTGTAACATTAGGCGGTCACGTTCACGTCGGCTTTGGAGCTTTTGTAGGCGGTATGAGCGTATTCCATCAAAATATCAGAATTGGTGACATGGCGATTATTTCAGGATTTTCAGCATCACGTCAGGATATTCTTCCTTATTCAAAAGGTGAAGGTCGTCCTCCTGTTCCGCGCGGTTTGAATGTTATAGCAATGAAGCGGCGCGGTGTGCCTCTTGAGGTAAGAACACATACTAATGAAGCTTTTAAACTGTTAATTTCTGATGAATACAATACAACTCAGGCTATTGAAAAAATCAAAGCTGAAATCCCAATGAATGAATATATTGAAAAAATGATTGAATTTATCCAAACTTCGAAACGCGGAGTTTTACTTAAATCGCACAAACACGGCCATCAGTCTCTTGAAGGCGGTGAAGATGAATAAATCTGTCTGGGACAAGTACGCAGAAGTTCTTGTTGACTACTCCGTTGATGTGCAAAAGGGCGATCTGGTTGAAATAAGAGCGGAAAGTATTTATGCAAAAGACCTTGTAAGAGCGGTTTATAAACGAGTTTTGGAGCGTGGAGGCAATCCGCTTGTCAGAACAGGACTCGGTGATATGGCGGAATTGTTTATCAAATATGCGTCTGACGAACAATTAGATTACATTGACCCGATTACAAAGCTTGAATACGAAACAGTTGATAAGTTTATTTCTATCGGAAGTCCTTTGAATACAAAAAGCATGGCTCATGCGGACTTGAATAAACTTTCAAGACGGGGCAAGGCAACAAAAGCTTTATCTGAAATGCTTATGAAACGTTCCGCTGAAGGTACTGCAAAATGGGTTATAGCGGATGTTCCGACTCATGCTCTTGCACAGGAAGCCAAGATGTCTTTAGATGAATATACCGAGTTTTTATTTAAATACTGTTATCTTGATTTGGATGACCCTGTTGCAAAGCTTAAAGAGCTTGATGAAAAACAAACTAAATGGGCTGAATACCTGAACAAAGTTAAAAAATTACGCATAACAGGCGACAGAACGGATATTACGTTTAATGTTGAGGGAAGAAAATGGATTAGCTGTTCAGGATTGAATAATTATCCTGACGGCGAAGTTTTTACTTCTCCTGTTGAAGACGGTATCAATGGCGAAATCTATTTTGATTATCCGCAAAATTATCGAGGCAACGAAGCACAGGGAGTTCATCTGTGGATTGAAAACGGAAAAGTTGTGAAAGCCAGAGCTGAAAAAGGCGAAGAGTTTTTGCACGCAATGCTTGATATGGACGAGGGTTCACGCGGTATCGGAGAGATTGCGGTCGGTACTAATGATATGATTCAGGAGATTACCGGAAATATTCTGTTTGATGAAAAAATCGGCGGTGCTATTCATATGGCTGTCGGTGCCTCTTACCCTGAAACAGGCGGTAAAAATGTCTCAGGCCTGCACTGGGATTTAATTAAAAATATGAAAAACGGCGGTAAAATTTTTGCCGACGATGTTCTGATTTATGAAAACGGAAAGTTTTTGATATAAAAAAGAGCCTTTTAAAGGCTCTTTTTTATTATGTATATAATTGTTTGAATATAAAATCGTCGTTAATCCGGCTTTCCTCACTTTCTTGAGGTGTCATAAAAATACTGGGGTTAGTATCGGGAATTTTTTTGTCTAATTTTTGGATAAACTTATTTACAATTCCGCCTGTAACCGGTTTGATAGGTTCTGCCATTATAAAGCTCCTCTGTAAAATCTTCTATATTTTTATAAACGGAATTTTTTTAGAGAACTTTTAAGTTTTAAAAAAATTATTTACATTAAGTTACATTGACAAAAAATTTTGCGGGTGGTAAGATTTTTTGTCCAAGGAGATATATTATGGCAAAAATTACACCGGTTATGAGACAATTATCATCATTAAAAATAGACCAGATTTATTCCGTTGCTAAAGGTGATTATAAGGGTTTTAAAAAAGCAAGTGTTGAGTATGCGAAGCTTGCTCTGAATAATTTTGACGATGCTTTAAAAGTTAAATCGCCGCAGTTTAAAGTACCGCTTTTTTCTTCTGCTGGTTTGAAAATGGCAAAAATCTGGTTTCTGAATAAATTAAGAACAAAAACACCTGAAGAAAAAGCATTGAAAAAAATGGCAAAAGAATATAAATTGAAAAAACAAATTTCTGAATTGATGAATTCTGTTAAATAACGTAAAAATTTCTGTATTAAAAAAAGAGCTGTCATTATGACAGCTCTTTTTTATAAGTTTTATTTTTATGCATTAACCAAAGACTTTGCTCTTTCAAGCTGTAAAGTACAGGTAGTTACGTCGCATACACAGGATGGACCAAAGTATTGAACCGCACCCGGGAACAGGTATCTGTCGTTCATTGCCCAATCTTCTCTGCATTCTTCCAATGCTTTGAATACAGGACCGTCAAGTCTTACCAGTGCTTTTTGAATAACAGGTTTCATTTCGCCGTGGCGTTTTTCCATATTCATCATCATTGTCAAAGGAACACCGCCTGCAATCCATTGTTCAGCAGGTTCTGTAAGGTTTCTTACTGATGACAAATAGCCTGTTAAACCGAAGTTAATCAATGCAAATGCGTTGAAACCTAATGAATAGCAGTAATCAGCATCAAAGTTTGACGGGAATGCACATCTTCCTTCATATCCGAAGAAGTGTGATTGTGCTGAAAATTTACCTATATATTCACCCTGTGATTTTAATTCATCAAGTCTTGTTGTAATCATTTCAATTAACAGTTTTTCAGTTTCAATTTTAGAAACCTGAACATTTCCGTGAGGGTCACGGTCTGCTAATAATTGACCTTTAATTAATGCAGGAAGCGAGTTGTAAACTTTTGCACTCTGATGGTCAAGTCTGTTTTCAACAATATCAAATTTTTCTCTGATTGTTGTAGCATTTACAAAGTCAGGATCATTTTCCAATGCTGCCATAATATCATTTAGGTTAGCAATCATTGACTTCATCTCAGGAATGAATTCAATCAAGCCTTCAGGAATAATTGCTATACCGAAGTTTTTGCCCATATCAGCACGTTTAACAATAATATCAGCCATATAATTTACAATTGATTCAAGAGACATTTTCTTTTCTTCAACTTCTTCTGAAATCAATGTGATATTAGGCTGGGTTTGTAAAGCTGCTTCTAACGCTACGTGAGAAGCGCTTCTTCCCATAATTTTGATGAAGTGCCAGTATTTTTTTGCTGAATTAGCATCGCGCTGGATGTTTCCGATAAGTTCAGCATAAGTTTTTGTTGCAGTATCAAAACCGAATGAAATCTCGATTTGTTCGTTTTTCAAGTCGCCATCAATAGTTTTAGGGCATCCGATAACTTGAATTCCTGTGTTGTTTTTAACAAACCATTCTGCAAGAAGTGCTGCGTTTGTATTTGAATCGTCGCCGCCGATAATTACAACAGCTGAAATGTTTAATTTTTTGCAGACTTCTAATGATTTTTGGAATTGTTCTTCTGTTTCAAGTTTTGTTCTGCCTGAACCAATAATATCGAAACCGCCTGTGTTTCTGTACTTGTCCATAAATTCATCTGTGAATTCAATGTATTTTCCGTCAATAATACCTGACGGGCCGCCTAAAAAGCCGTATAGTTTATTAGATGAATTTGCTTGTTTTAAAGCATCATACAAACCTGCGATTACGTTGTGTCCTCCTGGAGCCTGACCGCCTGAAAGTATTACACCTACGTTTCTGACTTCAGAATTCTTTGCAGAAACGGAGTTTTCAAAAGTTACAACAGGTTTGCCGTATGTATTTTTAAATAAGTTTTGAATTTGTTCCTGATCTCTTACTGATTGAGTTGCTGATCCTTCAACCAATTCCAGTGAGTTGATACCTTGTGAAAGGCATTTTGGAAGTTTTGGCTGATATTTTAATCTTTCAATTTGTAATGGCGAAAGTGTTTTCATAAATTTCTTACCTCTTTTTTGTGTACACTATACACTAATATTTTACTACAAAAATAAAGACTTCCAACAATGGAAGTCTTTAAAAAACTATTTTAACGCAAATGTCATATCAGCTTCGACTGCAACTTTGCCGTCAACTTTTCCTATCCCATGAGCCTTGCATACAGGACCTTTGATTTTTAAAAGTTCAATTTCCATTTCAAATCTGTCACCAGGTCTTACTATGTTTTTGAAACGGGCATTTTCTACACCTGCGTAAAGTGCAAGTTTTCCGTTAAATTCAGGAAGTTTTAATAAAATAGGTGCTGAACATTGAGCAAGTGCTTCTAATTGCAAAACTCCCGGCATAATAGGATTTCCTGGGAAGTGACCTTGGAAAAATCCTTCATTCATTGTCATATTTTTGTAGCCTTTTGCATATTTACCCGGAACACATTCCGTAATTCTGTCTACCAGTAAGAACGGATATCTGTGCGGAATCATTTCCATGATTTCCATTGTGTCAAAACTTAATACTTCTTCTGTCATTTTTTTCTCCTTATACTTCTATCAATTTGTCTTTTAATATTTTTGCAACTTTTAAATGGACTGCGTGTCCTGCCTCTTTTACAAGAATTTGTGCTTTTAAGTTTAACGGATTTACTCCTGTCAAATACAAATCTCCTATAACATCAAGGATTTTATGCTTTACCGGTTCATTTTCAGAACGCAATTCTGTTGTATAGCCATCATCTGTAAGCCCTACGGTGTTTTCCAGTGTTACACCCTGAGCAAAACCGAACATCTGGAACTTTCTTAAATCTTTGTAAAATCCAAAAGTTCTTGCTTCAATAATTTCGTCCTGATTTTTAGGATTGTAGTTAACCCAGCGCATTCTTAAGTCAGGATGGTCATAATTTACGGCGTATGAAATAAATAAATCTTTATCCGGAAGAATAACCATGCTGGTTTTGCCGTTTAAGTAGTAAACAGGTTCGAAAACAGTGTAGTACTTGGGTTTGGATTTTTCAATACCTGCCTGTTTAAACAGCTCAACCCATTGCTTTGCACTTCCGTCGAGTGCAGGAACTTCGCTTTCATCCATACATATATCAACGGAATCAATTCCGCAGAATGCCATTGCCGCGGATAGATGTTCTTCAAGCATAACTTTTGCTTTTTTATTGCCTATTGTCACACAATGGTCTGTTGAGATTAAGTTATCTATGTCAGCCGTGAAAGCTTCCTGACCTTTCACAAAGTATCTTATTTTTCCTTCGTTCGACGGAAAAAAGGTTACTTTGCAGGGCTTGTTTTTCATCAGCCCGTTTCCGGTTATTTCGATTTGTTTTTTAAGTGTTCCCATTATTCGTTGTGTGCCTCTTCAAAAGCGTTTAGCATTGGTTCGTATTTTCTGAATTTTGCAATGATTTCCTGAGCATCTTTCATTGTTTTAAGCTGTTTGATAAATTCTTTTCTTGGAACAGCCGGAATACCTACAACGATAGAACGTTCAGGGAATGATTTTGTAATACCTGCTTTTGCTGCAATAATTGTATCAGAACCGATTTGAATATGGTCTGCAAGACCTGCTTGGCCTGCTATAACAACTCTGTCTCCGATAACACAGCTTCCCGCAATACCAACCTGTGAAATAATCAGGCAGCCTTTTCCTATTTTACAGTTGTGGCCTATCATAACAAGGTCATCAATTTTTGTATCATCTCCTATAACCGTATCTTCTATGGTTCCACGGTCAATAGTTGTGTTTGCACCGATTTCAACATTATTTCCGATTTCAACGGCACCTATTGACGGAATTTTGAAGATTACGTGTTTTTGTTGAGCCCCTTCTTTTATTTCTCCGTCTTTTCTTGCTTGTTCAATATTATCAGGATTTTCTGTTACAAAGCTGAAACCGTCTGCACCGAGAGAAACACCGTGATGAAGTATTACGTTGTTTCCTATTTTAACTCTGTCGCCGACATTCACGCCCGGGTGGAAGAAGCAGTTTGTTCCGATTTTTACACTGCTTCCAATATATGAGTTAGCAAGTATTTTTGAATTATCGCCTATTTCAGCATTTGCAGAAACCACAACATTAGGACCGATTGATACATTCTGACCTAGTTTAGCAGACGGGTCAACAACTGCTGTCGGGTGAACATCTTTGTTTACAAAAGGAGGAACGTAAAAAAGGTTTAATAATTTCATCATTGCAAGTCTTGGTCTTTCAACCTCAATAGTTGTATAACCGTCGATTTGTACACCTAACGGTACAAGAGCTGCCTTTGCTTTTGATTTTGAAAGGTTTGCAATCTCTTCTTCGCCGAGTGCAAGTGCCAGAGTGTTTTCATCAGCCAGCAGCGGCGGAGCAATGTGTGTAATTTCAACATCACATGATTTTGTCAGCATACCGCCTACTATTTGTGTAATTTCTTCTACTGAAAAAGTTTTCATGATTTACTCCTTATTATTAATTTTATTTATTGTATTTGTTGTGGATTTGCCTTGTACAAATTCTATAAATTCAACCCGAATATTGTTTTTTCTCATAATATCCGCTTCGGGCAGTGTTTCCATTGTGTAATCTGCACCTTTTGTGTAAACATCGGGCTTTATTTCATCCAGTAAGTTTCGCGGACTGTCTTCATCAAATAATACCACATAATCCACGCAGCTCAAAGCGCTTAATATTTCAGCCCTGTCATTTTCGTTGTTAATCGGACGCCCCTCGCCTTTAATTGAGCGGACAGATTTGTCAGAGTTCAAAAGGACAACCATATAATCTGCAAATGATTTTGTCTTCTGGAGATATCTCACGTGTCCTACGTGAAGTATATCAAAGCAGCCGTTTGTTGCTACAACAGTTTTACCGCTTTTTTGCAGATTGTGGATAAATTCTGCGATATTTTCTCTTCTTATCACTTGTCCCATAAATACCCCTTAGACTTTATTATTTTATCAGAAAAAACCTTAAAAGTCGCGTGCTTTTTACAAAAAGTAATAATAAAAAAAATAGACAACTGTGCAATATGAAATGAAAAACCGTAATGCTAAAATTATCGGGTTATGGAAAAAATATTAATTATAAGATATGGGACAATCGGGGACAGTATTTTTGCAAGTGCATTTTTCAGGGAGTTGAGGCATGCACTGCCTGAGGCAAGGATTGATATACTTGTTGATGATATTGCCGAAGGGATAATGAGGCATTGTCCTTATATAAATAAAATTTTTTGTATAGACGGGAAGTTCAGAAGTTTTTGGGCTTATATTACGTTATTCAGCAGATATGATACAGTTTATTTTTTGAAAAATGATAAATTCTTCTCAATAATCGCCTTTTTAGCAGGTGTAAAGAAGCGTATAGGTTTTGATGTAAAGCGCAATAAATTTTTGACGCTTACAGCACCATATAACGAAGACAGGCATGAAATAGACTGTTATCTTGATTTGTTAAGGATTTCTAATATTCCTGTTCAAAATGATAGGACAGAAGTTTGGCTGAATACTATTAATGATGCAAAAGCACGGGAAATTGTCAGTTTTATACCTGATAAAAAAATATTAATTCAAGCTTTTAGCAGATTTTCTCAAAAAAACTGGCTTGATCAATATTGGGAACAGATTTTTAAATATATATCAAACGAAATGAAAGCACAGATATTTTTTGCCGGAGGAAAGCGGGACCTTAAAAAATATCAAAACATTATGAAAAATATACAATCAAATCTTGACATTTCGCCGATTGATATGAGCGGAAGGTTGTCAATTCCTGAGACAATGTCTTTAATAAAAACAATGGATCTGGTTATAGGTATTGATTCAGGGCTTATTCATGCGGCAGCAGCATTAGATGTTCCGTCTATATTATTGCACGGCCCTACTTCTCTTGTAAGGTGGCAGCCAAGAAGTGATAAATGTATTGTACTTTCAAGACATTTTTCTTGTTCTCCATGCTGTTTACAAACAAATAGTACAAAATATTGTAAAAACAGAGTTTCAGACTGTATGGAAGATCTGACACCGGATATTGTCATTAATGTTTTGAATGATAAGTTCGGTGTAATGAACAAAAAAACTTGCTAGAATAATCCCATCTCGGTTATTTTTTTACAAATCCGGACAGTGTTCAGGGCGGCGCCGATTCTCAAGTTATCAGCAACGCACCATAAACTTATACCGTTTTTGAACGCTAAATTTTTCCTGATACGTCCTACAAATACAGGGTCTACGCCGGAGGCATCACGGGTTGTCGGATATTCAAAGTTTTCAGGGTTATCAATTACAGTTACACCGAATGTATTTTTCAAAATTTCTCGAACTTCGTCAGGCGTAATTTCTTCTTCAAATTCAATGTCTACAGCTTCACTGTGTCCGTTAAACACTGGTACTCTTGCTGCTGTGCAAGAAATAGGTGTTTCAGGATCAAGGTGAAGAATTTTTTTTGTTTCGTTTGCAACTTTCATTTCTTCTTTTGTATATCCGTTTTCGCAGAACACGTCAATTTGCGGGATTACATTGAAAGAAATCGGTTTTTTAAAGCACACATTCTCAAACTTTTCACCTTTAAGATTTGCTTCTGTATCTGCTCTCAACTCATTAATTGCCGCAAGTCCTGCGCCTGAAACAGCCTGATAAGTGGATACAATAAGTCTTTTTATTTTTGCTTTTTCATGAAGCGGTTTCAATACAAGCATCAATTGAGAAGTTGAGCAGTTAGGGTTTGCAATAATACCTTTGTGTTTTTTCAAATCTTCGTCATTAACATAAGCAATTACCAGAGGCACATCAGGTTCCATTCTGAAAGCTGATGAGTTATCAATGAGAACGCCGCCGCGTTTTACGATTTCAGGAGCAAACTTTTGTGATGTTGAGCCGCCTGCTGATGCTATTACTATATTTATATTGTCAAAGCTTTCAGGTTTTGCTTCTTCAACTATATATTTTTTATTTTGAAATTCAACTTCAGTACCTGCACTTTTAGCACTGGATAAAAGTTTAAGCTCATTAAATTCAACATTTAATTCATCAATAATTTTTAAGATTTCTCTGCCTACAACGCCTGTTGCGCCTAAAATTGCAATGTTTGGTTTTCTCATAATTTATATTTCCTCTCGTGAGAAAAATTATAACACAAAATTATTCTTTGCAGGAATGTTTACCATCCCAGGATAAATCATCACATTTTGTATAGTCTAAATTTCTGTTTTCAATAACCCAAGCACTGCAAGCGACACCATTTGTCCTGCAATTAGTAAACGGATATCGTGTTTCGTCTTTTGAACCGAACGGGTACATGCCGTTTGATGTTATATAAAAATAAAAAACATCTTCCCCTCCAATATTAGGTCCTTGATTTCCATTGATGTCTACAGCTATTTCTCCACAAGTATTTTTTAAAATACCGCTCCCGTTGTTACTGGTGCATGATAATTTATATTGAGCGTTGTACCTTAAGACCTCACCTGTTTGTAAAACAGCATAATTAACACTGGTGAGCCAGCTGTCATCTTTTCCGAATGCTATTTTACCACCATTAATGGTTTTGTATTCATTGTCGGCACAACCTTCATTTGAATTTTCACAAATTTTATGAATTTTAAGGTTATTAATTATATCATCAGCATATAGAGGACTGGCATTATTTTCAGCAACATAAAGTTTGTATGCATTGCTTAAAATACCGTATATTTTAACAACCTTTGTTATCGTTACCTGTTCCTGATATTTAGCGACTAAAGTAGGAATAGTCATAGCAGCAACAACACCGATAATTCCTAAGGTTATTAATACTTCCGCGAGGGTAAAAGCAGACTTATAATTCATAATACTAGAATTATAATTGTTTTTAAAGAATTTGTCAAATGCCTGAAAAATTAGACAGCGTCCTGGAATCGGGGGGGGGTGACTGCCTTAACCGCTTTAAAATTGAAAATTTTCATAAGTAACTCCTTTCGATTAAAAAATTTACAAAATATTTTCTAAACCGTATACAAAATCATTTTTTTCAAAAATATGTTTTACCGCAAGTAAAATTCCCGGCATATAGCATTTTCTGTCGGTTGAATCATGTCTTATAGTAAGATTTTGCCCCATAGAACCGAATAATACTTCCTGTGACGCCATATAACCCGGCATTCTTACTGAGTGTATGTGAATATCTGAATAAGAATTTCCGCCGCGGGCGCCTTGAATTGTTTCTGTTTCAGGACAGTTTCCGTTTGTAAAACTTTCTTTTGCCTTTGACATCATTAGGGCTGTTTTTATTGCTGTGCCGGATGGGGCATCTTTTTTCTGATTGTGGTGAAGTTCTATAATTTCAGCATTGTCAAAATACTTTGCAGCTTGTTCAGCAAACATCATCATCAAAACCGCGCCGGTTGAAAAGTTCGGAGCAATAAAACATCCTGTGTTATTTTCTTTGGAGAGCTGTTTTAATTCTTCAATTTGTCCGTCTGTAAGTCCGGTTGTTCCTATGACAATTTTTATTTTATTAGACAAACAGTATTTTGCATTATCAAAAATTGATTTTGGCTGTGTAAAATCAATAACTACATCAATGTCACAAACTCTGTTTGCTTCTTCAATTGTATGATACATATCTGATGCAGCAATATCTATTTTTGCGGCAAGTTCAGTCTGCGGACATTCCGTAATCGCATTGACAACTTCTTTGCCCATTTTTCCTAAAGCTCCGCATACTGCAACTTTTATCATAATTTCTCTCCTTTTGTGATTTAATTTTATCAGAAACAAAAAATTTGTGTTATTATAATATGGTTATATTATTAAGGGGAGAAAAAATCATGGCAGATGCAAAAGTTTTGGCAACAATCGAAAGAAGCGACACTGAACAATTACAAATTTCAGTAAGCGAGTACAAAGGAAGAAGTTACTTTAACTTAAGAATTCATTACACAACAGACGGCGGTTCAACATGGCTGCCTACCAAAAAAGGTGTAACTTTTGCTCCGGATCAGCTGGATATTTTGGAAGAAGCTATTCAGGAAGCACGTAAAGAATTTATGGCAGAAGAATAGTAACGGCTTTAAGCATATTGAGGATTTATGGGAAAATATGCTCTTGCGCTTGTAAATATTAAAGGGCTGGGAGTGAAAACTTTCAGCTATTTAGTTCCTGACGAAATGAAAGATAAAATTCAAATAGGTCAGGCAATTCTTGTACCGTTTGGCAGGCAGGGGCTTATAAATGCATTTTGCGTGGGGTTTTCGGACTATCTGCCCGGAGATTTTAAGGTAAAAAAAATAAACAAAATTCTTGATGAAAAACTTTTGTTTTCGATTGATTACCTGAAACTTCTTGAATGGGTTGCAAATTATTACTGCTGTGATTTGGTAACAGTTTTGAACGCGGCTATTCCTTTGAAATTAATTGAAAAGGCATCAAAAACTGAACAGGCAATTGAGTTTGTAAAACTTGACGGAGCAACCAAAAGACAGGCGGAAGTCCTTGAACTTTTAAGAACACTTGGCAAAATGCCCCTTGCTGTATTTGAAAAACAGGCAAAAACAACAAGAGCAACAATAAAAAAACTTGAAGAAGCCGGCTGTGTAAGACTAACAGCAGAAGAGTTATACAGAAATCCGCTTGATATTTTACAAATAACGGAAAAAGAACCGCTGTTTGAACTTTCACCGGAACAGCAAAAAGTTTACGAGGAAATAAAAGCTAAAGCGGAAAAAAATCAGACGATTCTGCTTCACGGGGTTACGGCAAGCGGAAAAACAGAGGTTTATTTCAAACTTATTGATGACACAATAAACTCTGGCAAAAATGTCCTTTTCCTTGCTCCGGAAATCGCGCTTGCTTCACAGTTAACAAAACGTCTGGCAAAAAAATTCGGAACAAAAGACGTTGCTATCTGGCACAGCAGTATTTCTGACGGAGAACGCTACGATGTTTGGCAGAAGCTTTATAAAAACGAAATCAAAATTCTAGCCGGCGCCCGCTCCGCAGTTTTTGCACCTTTACAAAATATAGGATTAATCATAATTGATGAGGAACACGAGGGTGCATATAAACAGACAAGCCCTGCTCCGAGATATGATGCCAAAGTTGTTGCAGGAAAGCTGGCGGAATTTTATGGCTGTCCGCTTTTGTTAGGTTCTGCGACACCTGATATTTCCGTGTATTACAGGGCAGTGAATTCAGGAAATCTTTTTGAAATGAAAAAAAGGTTTAATGACGCAAAAGTTCCGCCGGTTTCTGTTATAAACATGCAGGAACACGGCAGGGCAGCTTATAGAAATGTGATTTCAAAACCTTTGCAAACTGCAATCAATGAAACACTTGAAAACAATCAGCAGGTAATTTTATTGATTAACCGCCGCGGATTTTCAACATTCACGCAATGTCAGGCATGCGGCCATGTTATTGAATGCCCGAACTGCGCAATCCCTATGATTTGGCATGCAAAAGACCAACGGTTAAAATGCCACTACTGCAATCATGTTGAAAGCTTTCCCGATGTTTGTCCTGAATGCGGTTCTGATGCTTTGAAAAATAGCGGCACAGGAACGCAGAAAATTGAACAGTATATTAAAGAACTTTATCCCGATAAAGTTGTTGAACGTATTGACAGTGATATTCTTGTGAGAAAGGGCGAGCACATAAGGCTTTTGGAACGTTTTCAAAAAGGCGAAATTGATATACTTGTCGGAACTCAGATGATTGCAAAAGGTCTGGACAACCCTAATGTTACGCTTGTCGGGGTAATTTCGGCAGATGCAAGTTTCAACCTGCCCGATTTCAGGGCATCGGAACGCGGGTTTCAATTATTGACACAGGTTGCGGGGCGTGCGGGACGCGGTGATTTTGCAGGACGCGTATTTTTCCAAACCTACAATCCAGAATATTATGCTTTGGAAAGCGCAAAGTCGCAAAATTATGGTGAGTTTTACGAAAAAGAAATAATTGCCCGTGAGGAATTTGATTATCCGCCTTTCAGCCAGATAATAAGGCTTGTTTTGTCGTCGGCAAATAATTTTCGGGCTGAAAAATCAGCACAGGAAATTGCATTAAGACTTTGCACTATGATTGAAAAATACGGTATATCAGAACGTCTTGAAGTTTTGGGACCTACAAATTGTGTTATCGAAAGGATTAACGGGCAGTATCGTTTTCAGATTATTATAAAAAATAAACTTGAAGAAAAAGGTCATAGATTTGTTTCAAGTTTTTTGAATAAAATTACAATGCCCAAAGATATTAAGCTTACTATTGATGTAGACCCGTTAGATATTTTATAGTTTTCTCGCGGATTTCTTTGTCAACCGCAAAAATTTCATCAATTGTCGGGTTTTGAATAACATTGTGTTCAGACATCATTTTTTCAACTATTTCATAGATATTGTAAAGCTTAATTTTCCCGTTCAAAAATGCAAATACAGCTTCTTCATTTGCAGCGTTAAGGCAGGTTGTCATTGTACCGCCTATTCTGCCGGCTTTGTAAGCAAGTTTTACGCATGGGAATTTATCAAAATCAGGTTTTTCAAAATCAAGCCGTGCGATTTCGGAAAAACTGAAACTTTTTGATTTGATGCCCTCAAATCTTTCTGGGTAAGATATTGCATACTGAATGGGGATATGCATACTTGGCAGACCAAGCTGCGCGATTACGCTTCCGTCTTTGTATTCAATTGCCGAATGTACAATACTTTGCGGGTGAACAACAACTTCTATATCGTCATAATCAAACTCAAAAAGATGATGTGCTTCTATTATCTCCAAACCTTTGTTCATCAAAGTTGCACTGTCAACGGTAATCTTTTTGCCCATGTTCCATTTCGGGTGTGCAAGTGCTTCTTTTACCGTCGCGTTTTTCATTTCGTCAACGGATTTGTGTAAAAACGGTCCGCCAGAGGCGGTTATAATAAGTTTATCTACTTGCGAAAGGTCTTTTATACACTGATGAATTGCACAGTGTTCACTGTCAACGGGAATTATCTTTACTCCGTGTTTCTTGGCTTCTGCCATAACAATGTCGCCTGCCATTACAAGGGTTTCCTTGTTAGCAAGTGCTATGTCAATGCCGTTTCTGATTGCGGTAAGTGTCGGGCGCAGACCGATTTTTCCGGAACATGCAACAAGGATTATGTCATTTTCTTTGTCAGAACAGATTTTTTCAAGTCCCTGTTCGCCTAAAACAGTGTAGCGTGGGTTGAATTTTTTTGCCTGTGCATCTAAAAGCTCTCTGTTATGTCCGCCTGCAAGCGCTATGATTTCAAATTTATCCTGAAGTTTTTCAATAACTTCCAGTGCCTGTGTTCCGATAGAACCTGTGGAACCGATTATGCTTATTTTTCTCTTTTTCATAGTTATATTATATAACAAATAAAAAAAGAGCTCTTGAAAGAGCTCTAAAAATAGGAGGTGGGTCAAGGGTGCCTTGACCCGATGAAACACTTAATTTTATGTCATTGCGAGGG
>CANUDF010000047.1 GCA_947857085.1 Candidatus Gastranaerophilales bacterium
CGTATTTGCGCCCATTCTTAAATCCTCCATAATAATTGTGTACCTTTTTATTATATCAGTTATTTTTATATCTTGCAATAAATTTTAAAATATATTTGAATATGATAAGAAGTATTCCCCTATAATGTTCAATAGCATTGGCAAAATCCATATCATTATTGCGGCACCCAGAACCGGCTTAAACAGGAAACTTAACTGGAAGACATTTACCTGCGGGGCTGTCTTTGAGATTACACCTAATATAATATCCTGCCCGAGCGTTGCAAGAAGTATAGGTGACGCGATTTGCAGCCCCATAAACAATACATTTGAAGACATACTTATCAAATAATCCATATTGACAAGCTGGTTTAGCGGTATACTTGTTGCATAAATGGGAAATATTTCAAAGCTTCGCATTAATGCACGTATTAACCAGTAAATACCGCCTAGATGTATGAAAACAAGTATTCCCAAAAGTGCCATGATTTTGCTTAATATAGAAACCTGACTTGATGTTGTCGGATCCAGAACCATTGCAGAGGACAAACCCATTTGCATGTTTATCATATCTGCACCGGCTTCAACTGCCAGAAGAATTAATTGTGCCATATAACCTATGAGTGCGCCGACAACTATGTTAAGGACAATTGATAGAACAAATGAATTCATGACAACTAAACTCTCTGTTTTTACAAACGGGGTTATAATAATTGTTAATAAAAGGCAGAGTGCTAATTTTACCATTGATGGTATCTCTTTCCTGTTGAATACGGGCGCAAGTCTTATAAACCCCATAAGACGTGCAAATACCATAATACCTGCCGCAAGCATTGTGTTAAATGCCGGAAACATTTTCATTAATTCCGCGATTATCAAATCCATTAATTGTTTCCTCCTAATTTTTTCGGAGGTGCGGGAATAAATATTTCTTCCGGAGGAATATCAATTGTATAATATTCAAAGCCCTCGTGCGGCGTTAATTTTGTTGTTTTTGAAGTAATTTTAATGTCTAACATTGAAACTTTACCGGCTGATGTTATATAAATTTTTGTTTTGCCCGTTTTTTTAGGTGTTACTATCAATAATTTTTTTTGATTATCAATCGTGAAAATGGATTTGACATTAACAATATTTTCATTTTGGACAGTAACAGATTTGACCGGCTGTTCTGAAACTATCATATAGTCTTCAAAAGCCATAGCCGGTAAAGTACAGCTCACTAATAAAATTGTTAAAATCTTTTTTATCATTTATTATCTTCCGAGTATGGTGTTTGTTTCTACAAAATCAGGTCTTGGCATAGGTGTCTGCTGGCTTGGCAGGGATCTCATTTTTTGCTGGCTGTCAATGAACGGAATTTTGCCAGGGTTTTTCATAAGTTCATTAATATCAGGTTTGTTTTTAAAACGGTCTTTCATTTCACCCTCAAAAGGCGTTGTGTATTTATAATAATCAGATGAAAGTACGTATGTTTCATTTTTAGGAACTACATTAAATGCAAGCGCCATACCGTCAGTGAAAAGGTTTGTAAGAATTCTTATAAATCCTACTCCGCCAATAATTATGACCAGAAATACACCGAGAATTTTAGGTGCTGCCGCAATTGTCTGCTCCTGAACCTGTGTAACTGCCTGCAAAATGCCGACAACAAGACCGATGCCAGCCGCAACAAGCACGCATGGCATTGATATTGTCAGCATTATCATAAATCCTCTTGCTAAATATTCTATTAACGGTTCCATATTTTAATTCCTTTAGTTATAACTTGTTATAAGCCCCTGAACAATCAGCGCCCAGCCGTCTACTGCAATGAATATCAACAATTTAAACGGCAATGATATAATTGTCGGCGACAGCATAAACATACCAAGCGCCAGAAGAATGTTCGCCACTACCAGATCCAGTACAATAAACGGCACAAATATAATAAACCCGATTTCAAAAGCTGTTTTCAGTTCGCTTATTATAAATGCCGGTGCAACCTGCCAGATGGTTATTTCTTCCGGAGATTTCGGCGGTTCTTTTTGTGAAAGTTCGACAAAAAATGCCAGATCGGTTTCGCGCGTTTGTTTCATCATAAATTCTTTTAAAGGTTTAGATCCCTCATTTATTGCCTCAATCATATTCTGGTTTTTCTGATAAGGTATTGAACCCATTTCATACATTTTAGTAAAAGTTGAACCCATTGTATAAAAAGTCAATATCATAGCAAGTCCTATGATTACAATTGACGGGGGAACCTGCTGGGTTCCCATTGCTGTCTTAAGCATTGAAAATACTATAACAAATCTTAAAAAACTCGTCATACAGCAAAATACAAACGGAAGTAATGAAAATACAGTCATTACTATGAGCATTTGTAAAACAGGGTTTATATCTTTTATTACACTATCCATTTTTATTCCTTATATATTATTAATTTTTTTTAGCATTTCTTTTATAACGGGTTTTTCTTTTTGCGGAAAATCAACGATAATTGGTAATTCATCAATTTCCGGCTGTCTTTCTGTACGTTGCGGTTTGGAGTTTTCGTCAAGTTTTGAAATCAAACTTGTTCTGTCAGCGTCAGAGGCCACAAGAAATCTTTCTGAACCTGCTCTTACAACATATAAATTTTTACGCGGGGCAAGACTGATGCTTTCTTCAATCCCCAGAAACTTTGATTTGTCTTTGAATGTTGTATTGCATACAAATTTTTTATATAAAACCAATGCAAAGCAGATTAATCCCAGCATTGCCATTGTATAAACCGTAAAATTTGCTATATATCCACCCATAAGTCTCTCCCCGTTTTTAGTTTGTTAAATATCTTCATCATCAAGTTCAAAATCGCTGTAGTCAAATTCTTCGTCCTGCTGGTCAGCATTCGGAACAGAATTATTATCAGATTCATCAGACATAGCTTCCTCTTCAACAATAGTTTCGTCAGTCACGAAATCATCTGCCGGAGCTGTTTGCGCGGTACTGCCGGCTTTTTGTTGTGCGGTAACTTCGCTTATTTTAACTCCGTATCTGTCATTTACTATAACAAGCTCGCCGCGTGCTATAATTTTATCTTCAACCTTAAGGGTTACTTTGTTGTCATATATTGAAGTCAAATCAACAACCATTCCGTCTTCTATATTTTTAAGGTCTCCGAGAGTTATTTTTACAGCATCAAACTCAGCGTTCATTTCAACTTCAATGCTGTCCCATAAGTTGTTAGCTCCCATATCTTCTCCTCCGTTATTATTATCTACAGGTGTTATCAACCCGAGATTAGGGTTTAGTTTAATTTCTTTTTCATAATCATCTATGACAAGTGTCATTTTTTTAGTATTACTATTATCAAAAATTACGATATCTTCGGTGTCTAGATTTTTTATTTCATGCATAGAAAATCTTGTAGAGCCGATTTTAATTTTTACATCAAGAGTACTTGATTTGAATGTTGTATTATCAAATTTTTCGCCTTTAGAAACTATTGCATCCGGATTTAAAAGGGCAGCGGGAAGCGACACAATAAACTTGCCAAATTTCGGCTCATCAATATCTTTAATTATAAATGTCAAATGTATGACGTCAAAGTTAGAGCGTCTGATTTCATTAGCAGGCGGGGGGGATAATAATTGTGATGTCATATTAAACATATAATCATTGAATGACGTAATAATTTTGGCTTCAAGGTCGGTCATTCTGTTTAAGTTAAATGAACGGTTAGGTTTTCCTAAAATTCTGTCGAGAATTAAAGATATTGCCTTTTCTGAACTGCGGAAAAACATATCGTACTGCTTATCAATACGGATTTTCGTTACAAAGTAAGAGTCTTTATCCATCAAGGCATTTATATTTTTGCTTATACCAATCATTTCAAATTTGAAACCCGGCAGGAAAAATTCATCACAACTTTCTTGTACAACCGGCGGAAAAGTTTTTTTATACCAGTCATACTGTAAATAAAGTTCCTTTGAAGCTATTGAATTTAAAGTCTGAGTACTCATAATTATCCCCTGCCCCATAAATACAATAAAATATTATTCTATACTTCACATCAATCATTTAATGGATATTTGGTTAATGTCTATTATCAATGATGTTAAATTTTGTAACAATAAATATACAGAAATCTAAAGATTTTATTTGTGAATGACGTAGTACTACATGAATACAAGGACTTTGTTGCTAAGTTACGAAAGGAAATTGAAATAATATGGGATTATCAGCATCACAAGCTAGATTATTGACCATAACAGCCCGGAAATCGGACTGTGAATTTCAATCAATGCGCTATTCACATCAAAAGATAGCGTTGTCGAGAAGTATGACAGATTTGTCAACAAAGTATCAGAATTCATTAGACCAGACAAAACTAGTATATGATTTTTACGGAGAAAGCGATACAACAACCCCATTAAGCTATGGATTGTTGATGACGCCATCTCAAATGAACGGATATTTACCGACATTAATAACAGATGCATCCGGCAAGGTAGTATTAAGCAGTCCGTATGCAGCAGCAGCTCGCGCAGCGGGAATACCTCAGGAGGGCTTAGGTTGTTTGCCGTCAAGTACGACACGTAATAAATTTTTAGAAGCATTGGCAAAGAACGGTGTAATAAGCAACGAGACAGCCAAAACATGTATGGACATACAGTATTCACAGTCAATTGGTTTTGGTACAACTGATATAGTTGCGGCAAAGGCTGTAGAGCTTAATATTGATGAATTGCTTGATAAAATTGATGCAAGTGGGTTTAGAATAGATCTGAGCGGTTCAGAGCTTGCTGGTGATGGAAATTCTCGTATTTGTATAAATAATGGTAATCAGGCTAGCCTTTCAGATTGGTTCGGTTCAGGCAACACCATAACTATGAGAGAATTGTTTGAATCTGATTATACAGTATTTTCAACAACTGCTGATAAAGATGGTGATTATGCACGTTTTCATGATGATGCGGTAAGAATTTCTCAATTAAATTGTTGGGAGCAGATTATCGATGCATTTACGCTTGCATTGGATGACGGTACAGCTCTTTCTAAGGCGGCTCTTGATTATGCTACACAAAAAACTAGAGACCTCGTATATTTTTCTGATTTACAATACTTAGATTCAGATGGAAATGCTGTTTCAGGAACAGTAATGACATCACCCAATAATGATGCCCCTGCAGAGACCGGCGGCTGGGGTTGTTATGAAACTGGATATAAATATACAAATAAAAAGAGAAGTAAAGCTGAAGCAAAATCTCGGGAAAATGCAAGCAAATATATAGGCTACTATGGTTTTGACTCCAGAAACAGCGGTTTCGGCTGGGGATTGAAGAAAAACCAGGTAGATACAGTTGGTATTAGTATCTCCAATATTGCAAAAGCTTTTCTTACATATTATATCCAATACATTGAAGGTGCCAATAACCCTTATGCCAACTTGAATAATGATGCGGGTATGACTATTAACGGCGGTAATGGAAATCATGGTACCGGTCATAATAACTATGCAAATGTTGATGGGACCTCAAGGTCTGTAGCAAGTAACAATCTTGTGTCCTTAGATACGGATTATACTTTTACATATATGGAAACCGAAGGTATAAATACAGACCAGGCATTAATATCCGGATTTTATGATGCAATATTCAACCAGTTATGTACCCGCGGCTGGGTAGAGAATAATAACATTACAGATAATGATTATATGCAGGAAATGCTAAAGACAGGAAAATTATTCCTTGCAACCTGTGCTGATGATGGTTACTATTATCAGGGTAATTATGCGACAAATACGTATATTAAAGAGGTTACTGATGAGGAAGCAATAGCCAAGGCAGAAGCAGAATATAATACAGAAAAACAAAAACTAACGCATAAAGAAGAAATAATAGATTTGAAGATGAAGAATTTAGACACAGAAATTTCATCATTAACTACTGAATATGACACAATAAAATCTGTTATTTCAAAAAATATAGAAAAATCATTTAAACGTTATGATGCATAAAAAAAGCTCTCATATGAGAGCTTTTTTTACATACCTGAAACATCAGGCAAATCAATACTTTTTAACCTCTGTTCAATTCTCCTGTACCATTTTAGATGCTGTTTGAACAGTATTTTATAATCACTTATATTACCATGAGAAATATCATTTAGCTGGTTGTCACAAACCTCATTCATTGCCTGTTCAAGAAGGTGTGTAAATTCTTTCCTGTCAACATTAGGATTTGTAAGTTCAATTCTTTTACCGAATTCAACAAGAACTTCCGGCCGGTTGTCCCTCAAAAAACAATATTCAATTGAAATAGGTATAAGGTTAACTTTACCGTATTTTTTTGCTGCATTTTGAGCAATGTAAGACAAACCTGTTTGAAATTCTATTGGTCTATAATGCGGCGGTCTGATTATTCCCTGGGGAAATATAAATAAAATGTTTCTTAAATCTTTTAAAAGTTCAACAGAATATTTTAACGCTTTCATTGCAGATTGAGGCGATTTTTTGCATACAGAATATGCACCGCCGCGTCTTAGAAGCGGAAAACGGTTTAATTCTTCAACCATTAACCGTATTTCTTTACGGCAAATTCTGTGTGATATATTATATAATACTATTCCGTCCCACCAGTTGCAGTGAGGGGCGAAAATAATGGTTGGATATTTCTCATCACGGTTAAAGTAATTTTCAGCATTTTTGTATCTGAAAGCATAAAATCTGTTTTGGAGCATGTTAAAAAAGAACAAGCTTGCTATAGTCAGCCAGAACTTATTTGTCTTTGCCGGCTTGAATTTCTCATCTTTGTTGCGAAGTTTTGTCGGCGGGATGTCTGAATATAATTGTTCTTCAACTGCTTTCATAAGATTATTGTACTCCGAGGACTATATATATGAAACACTTCAAAATAAGTTTTTAAGAAAACTTTACCAAACTATATTACAGCCAATTTTTAAATTTTGCAAGTTTTTGAAATTTATATTATAATAAATCTATGGAAAATTTGTCTCGCAGTCAGGAAGATTATTTAGAAGAAATATATATTCAGGTCTTAAAAAACGGGTACGCTAAAGTTACTGAAATTTCAGAATCTTTGAAAGTTCGCAAAGCATCAGTAACTTCCGCATTAATTCAACTTGCTTCAAAAGGCTTGATTAATTATACCCCGTATTCTTCAATTACTTTGACAGGAGAGGGAGAAAAAAAGGCAAAGAAAATTCTAAAAAAACACGAAGTTTTAAATGAATTTTTTACGGAAATTCTTATGCTTGATAACGCAACAGAAATTGCCTGCGCAGTGGAACACTTGATTTCCGATAAAAATATTGATAGAATAACTAAGTTCGTTTCAGATTACAAAGGAGGAAGAAATGCAAAAGATCAAGACTGAACTCGGGGGGGGGGCAGGCAGAAACTAGTCCTGTCAAGGCTATTTGACAAAATCTCAAAAAATAACTATAATTCTAATATGATGATTTATAGTTATGGATGTTTCATGAAAAAAGGTTTTACACTTGCAGAAGTATTAATTACTTTAGCAATCATCGGTATAGTTGCGGCATTAACTATTCCAACACTGGTGGCTAATTATCAAAACAGAGCTTGGAATACGGCTGCTGCTGTTTTTGAAAGAAAACTTGAAGAAGCATTGAAAACAATGAATACACAGGAAACTTTATCTGGACATCAAAGCACAGAAGATTTTGTAAATGAATTATCAAAACACATAAAAATAACAAAGATATGTAAAAATAATGATTTAACTTCTTGTTTTTCTGATAAAGTTTACTGGGGTTTGGAAAATGAAGAAATAGATGTTGCAAATTTAAAAACAGCAAGTAAATTTGGTCAAGATACTTGGTATACAAATATAGTAGGTGTTCAATTCGGAAACGGCACAACCGGCTTAATAGCATACAATCAGAGTTGCAGGCAAGATCCTTATTCTAATCAGATAACAGGAAGTGATTGTCTTGCAATATTATATGACACTTCAGGCTATAAAAATCCAAATACAAGCGGAAAAGACTTAAGGGCAAATGCAAATGTGTTAAAACTAGGTAACAGCAAATGTTACGCAAGTGCTAATGGAATTTGTTTTACGAGTGCACTGTTTCCTGCAAATATAAGCTTAACAAAAGCAGAATGCGAACAAGCCAAAGCAGATGGAGCTGCGATAGAAACATGTTATTTTGAGAACGATTATTGGGCATATGCAGCTAAAAAATGTAATAGTGAGGGCGGTAGATTGCCAACCATTGCTGAAGTAGCAAAAATTGCTGACTATGTTTACAATACGAACGGGATAGGCGCAAAACAAAATGTATCAGATTTAATAATGGATACAGACAAAGTGGCAGAGTTGGGTCTTAATCTAAGTTTGGGAATATCTAATAGTTTTTATATTTGGGCAAGTGATGAAAGCAGTCTGAACGGAGCATACAACAGACGTTTTTACGCTAACGGCACAAACTTTAATGATAGCTATCGTAGTGGAAATGACAAGTTTGCCATTTGCGTTGGAGATTAATATTTTATTCGAAAATCTTAATAGTGCGGAACAATTTTTTGTTCCGCACTATTGACAAATAATTTTTTCTCTGGTATTGTTAGTCATGTCTAACAAAAGTTAGGCTAAACTAACAAATGAGGGATAATGAAAATACACACACTTGCCAAATATATTGATCAACCGCTCGTAGTGAATAAGCTCAACAACCAGATACCAAAACTGCTTGTAGCATCCGGGTCGTTAATTGCACTCCATGACGCATACAAACACAGAGATGAAAAACATCGTTTACTAAAAAATACTATTATTTCTGCATCTATAATCGGTGCCACTCTTGCTAGTATAAAGAAATTTAAATTAATTGATATTGAACCTGCATCTAAAATTATAAAAGAACAGACAAAATCTGTGGAAAATTACATTAAAAAAACAAATATAACCGATAATGATAATATTTTACTGTCTATACTTAATAAGTCTAAGAGAAACCACCTTTCCTTGGACGAGATTCCGGTTTTGTTTGAAAAGTTGAAAGACGATTCAAACAGAACCGTTTTATTTAAGACATTATTTTCGGAAAATAAAAATTTAACTTCAGCGGAAATCTTTTCAGAAATCAAAAGACTTTCTACTTTGGGTGCAGTGCCTGTCTTAAGCGGTATCGCAGGGGGTATTATAGCTGATACCGTGACAGGCACATCTTCTTTAAAAGGTCATGCAAACAAAATAAAAGAGGGTTTTTATCAGTATTTTGCAAATATTTTCTTATGTAATGTAGGAGCCGGTGCAGCATTATACGGTGCTGAAAAATTACATCAAAAAGGTGTGATAAAATCTTTAACTCCTATGAAAAAACTGGTTACGATTCTCGGCGGCATTACTGCTACCGGAATTATCGGAGGAAGCTATATAGCGAACTTTTTAAGCAAAAAAGTAATTAACCCGCTGTTCAGTCAGAAAAAAGAAAAGGGTATGTATTCGGAAAGAAAACCTGAAGCATTAGATATAGCTCTTCACAGTGATGACATTGCAACCGCAGGTGTGCTGTCAGGGGTAAAATGGATTGAGCCTATGCTTCCTGTCATGTATTTTTTGTCAGGGTTCAGGGCAGGTACAGGTTATCGTAATGTAAAAGATTAATTTTCAATTATTTATGGCAAAAATTATTTTTAGGAGTTTTAAAATCTCTATAAGATAACTTATGTTTATAAATAATTCAAATCAAACTTATAAATATTCGTCTTTCGGGCATAGATTGCCGGACAAAACTTTTGCAGAAATAGAACATATTTCTGGTTTGTCATGCGCTATTTGCGGGAAAAAAATGTACCAAAGGAAAGAATTGATGCAGGTTATAGACAGTTTTTCTCCTACCTTGTCTAAAGCATTAAAGGATGAAAGAATTATCCCGTACAATAATACTAATGCTTTTGCTTTTTTGAAAAGCATTGCTTGTAAGCATCCCAAAACTCCTATAAGAAATGCATTATCTGATTCAGATTTTGCTGTGGAGTTTCAGTTTTTGCCTGCACATACACAGAAAGTCTTTGACGAAATACTTTCTAAATTTAAGAATGAAAGAATTCCTGCTGTTTCAGCATTAAATAAAATACAAAAATTTAAACCTGTATTTGATTCTGATAATAATAAACTGGTTGATACTTTAACTAGGTATGCCGAAAAATATCCGGATAAAACTTTTTCAGAAATATTTTCTATGCCTGAGGTATATAAATTCCACAGTCAAAACCTATTTAATCATAAATCTAATATAAGCAGTAAAGTTGAAACAATAATGAAAAAAATTAACAATCTTGCAGTACAATTGCCGGAACATGAGCAGGATGAAATTAGTATTATTGAAAAAGAAGTTGTAATGCCAATTATTAATAAAGTTTACTTTAGTCCGTTTTTGAAATCAGAAGATGGTGAAATTTTAATGGACATATATACCGGAAAACCGATACATGAAAAGAATTTTTATATAAAGGCATTAACCAAAAAAGTTCTTATTTTAAGTCAATATGAAGACTTATTAAAACATTCTTCAAATCCGAAAATAATGGAAAAAATTCTAAATGCCGCTAAAGAATTGCCGTTTGAAACAAATTATGCCGATTTTTTTATAGTAGATTGTAAAAAAAGCGGCGACACAGACAGGGAAATCATATGGAAAATATTAGAAGAGGTGTCAAACAGTTTTGAACATATAGTTCCTAAATCAAAAAATGGGGCTAATCTTCAATCAAATGGATTACGTGTACATAAATCGTGTAACAACGAACGCGATATTATACCTTATGATCTTTTTGCAAAATATAAACCTGAAATAGTGAAAAATATACAAAAACAAATTAATATAATATCCTCATTTATTCTTCATGGAAAGTTAACCGACAATGATACTTATCCTTTAAAAATTAAAAAAACAATTGAAAAAGCATCCAAAAATAAAATTACAATACCTTTAGATAATTTTGTTGAAAATTTTAAAATTATGGCAGCAAACAAAAGGGCAGAAATTAATAGTAGTATTGATATTGTTGATAATTGGAGAAGATTAAATGCAAAAATTGATAATGAAATTGCATTGCTGCAAAATCAAATCAAACAACTACAAGAAAGACAAAATAAAAATAATGATAATATAAAATCAGCACAAAGAGTTGTTGAGCAGGCATTTGTTGATGCAAATTTTGAAGAGAAAAGACTGGAAAAAGTGTTAAAAATTTATCAGAAATTAAATAACAATTAAATTTACAAAAGTTTTTAATTGTTTGACATGAAATCAGGCTTATTTTAAGATTTTTTTAAGAGGAAATGAAGTGAATATCTTCAGCTGTAGCCGCAACCGTAAAAGCCGGAACACTCAGAAAATAACCCCTCTACGTGCTTTTTAGAGGAAATTATTATTTTCTAAAGTTGTCCTCTTAAATCAAGAGGATTTTTAATGCACTTAGGAACTTTGCATACCCAGAATTCAAGAATAGGAACCTGCCCTCACGGGCTTCCGCTCGGTGCATGCCCTATATGCAACGGAATGTCCGGCGGCGGAGGCGGAAAAAAGGCTGATTTTTCTGCTAAGCCTGGTGAAATGAGCTGGAATGAATGTGCGGCAATAGGGGCATTCCTTCGTGCTCAAAAAGCAGCCCAGCAGGCGCGTAATGCAGATTTTCAGGCTCATGTTCAAGCACTGGCAAAATTTCAGAATACAATGGCTAATGCCGCACAACGAGCCGCTCAATTTGCACAAATGGTTCAAAATACGATGCCGGCAATTATTGCAAAGCCTGTTGCATTTGTAATGAATAATATTGTAGCAAACGGCTTGAATGCTTTAAAAAATCTTCCGACAGCAGTCGCTAATTTCGCACAGAGTTTTTCACAGAAACTTGCTGATATTACGGACAAACTGACTGCTGTTTACGGAGAAATTAAAACAGCAATAGCAAAAAAAGCTTCTGAAACTTTCAAAGAAATCAAAAAGAAAATAAAATCAATTTTCGGAATTTTTGAACCATCCGATACTGATGATGAAGACAAAAAGGTCGAAGAAGCAAAAAGAACATTTGAATTAAAAACATTTATACACAAGTTGTATAAAAAACTGAGGGATGATGATAAAAATTAATCCGTTGGCTGATGCAGAAAGTATCAGACAGCAAAGAAATATGACACATACACAAAAAAGAGCCGAAGCACTTACAAAAGAAGGTGTTGTGGTAAACACTTTTGTTAAAGACCCTCAGAGTATGGGTTTGTCGGATACTTACAATAATATGATTATATCGGACAGTGCAAGAATGCCGTCAAAACTCTATGAGCCTTCAAATAAACCAGACAAAAGTTTTATTCCTGTAATGGCTGTTTCATTAGGTGTAATGTCGGCCGTAGCACTATTTTCTGCTTTTGTAAAACGGAATGCCAAAATAGCTATCAATATTGCAAAAGAAAAATGGATGCCGACAATTACCAGAAACGTAAATCTCAGTGATGAACTGACCCAAATAGTTTATCAGCTGGTACAAAACCCGAGCCGGACTACAATTGTTGCAGCAACAGGTGTTCTGGCACTTTCTTCCATGGCGTTTATGGGTAAAACTTTCCTGGATGGTTACAAAGATATCTGGACAAAACGTAAAGAAGCTGATATTCACAAAAGTCTTCAGGAAAATCTGATTTCCGTTGAAACGCAGTCTTTCTCTGGGAAAATGCAGATAATCCGCAGCATGTTGTCTAACCGCGCAAAAGAATTTGATAAGTATCTGAATGATGATAAAGACAAAATCCTGCCTAATTTTGGCAGACAAAAATTTGATCAGGTAAGTTTTACTTCCAAACATGATGATAAGAACTCTAAAAAGAACGCTTTGTCTTTGATTTTACTTGGCTTGGGTTCCGTAGCGTCAATTATAGTGTTGGGATTTTATGCGTACAAAAATGCATCTAAAAGTCGTGCATATATTGAAAAGTATCTTAATGATACTAAAAAAGTTATAAAAGAAGTTGTCAAAACTTCAACCAAAGAAACTAAAGCCGACGATATGGAGCAGCTTGAAAATTTATTTAAAATAGTTGATGCAGAACCCGATTATATAAAGTCAATAATGAGAGATGTGAAATGGGATGAAGCTGATAAAAATTCATTTATAGAAAATACTATAAGTAAAATCAAAACATCCACAACAAAAGTTAACCCTAATATAGGCGGTGATGGAACCGCAAAACCCGCATTCAATTCATTTGTTTCAGATTACA
This sequence comes from Candidatus Gastranaerophilales bacterium, assembly GCA_947857085.1. Classification (GTDB taxonomy): domain Bacteria; phylum Cyanobacteriota; class Vampirovibrionia; order Gastranaerophilales; family Gastranaerophilaceae; genus SIG32. Next base: position 13,218 of record CANUDF010000047.1, read on the forward strand.
GAGCATTTTTCTACAACTGGCTTCTTGACACTTCAAATCCTCAGTTTAAGCAGCTGTTTTTTGGTGTTACGGGTGTTACTGCTGCAAGTTATATAGGAAAACTTTTAGGTGACGCTATAAAAGATGTTCAGGTCAAAAAAATTAATGCAGAAACAGAACTCGAACTTCAAAAACGTCTTGTATCAACAGAATTGAGAAACTTTAAGGCGAAGAAAGATGCTGCAATTCAGCCGCTTGTTGATGAATTTTACCGTCAGGTCGATGCGGGAAAATCAAAAACAGAATTGAAAATAATGGCAGAAAATATTCTGTTTGAAATCAAAAACGGTGCGCCGTTTGTTTATTCATAAGGAGTTCAGATGTATATACAACCTGTTAACAGCAGTTTTCAATTACCAAATCAATACAGAAATTATTGTTTAGCAGACCAAAATAAAGTTAACTATTTTGTTCAGCAAAAAGAAAATGCCCTGCCGTATATTACTGATGTTTTACAGCACTCAAATAACGAAAACCAGATTACTGAGACCTTGTATATATTAGACAGAATGATTGATAATGGTACAAAAAATGTTGATAAAATGTATCCTGTATTGTCAAGATTTAATAATACAAAATCTCCCAATATCCAGACATTTCTCGCAGGAATTTACAGAAAAATTCAAGTGCCCGATGCTTTCGGCCCGCTGGTAAAAATGCTTGTTCAAAATTCTTTAAACCCAAATCCGACGCCGTTTTTCGATCCCAATGAAGAAATTGGCGGAGCTATTTTAAGCTATGTTTCCGACAGATTTAGAAAATAGTTTTGTAACAAATTCGTAACATGTTTTAAGCAAAAATTAAAGAATGAGCCTGAAAGTGCCGATATCTCATGTGTAAGCACAGAAACTTGCAGAAAGGAAATCGACACGCAATGGGAATGGCAGCGTCACAAGCTAGATTTTTGGGTCTGACGGCCAGAAAAACCAATGTTGAGTACGAAGGTCAACAAATTAACCAGCAGCGTACAACATTGGCTAACCAGTCCGCAAACTATTACAGCGGTATGCTTGGTATGTCCGTGCCGACACCTCCTTCTGTTGACAGTTATACAAAAACTGTTTATACATTTGATGATGGTGCTTTAACTAATACTATAACAGCATTGATTGCACAAGATGATGGCAAATATACTTTGAGTTACCTGTCACAATATGAAGACGATTTTTCACCGATTGCTGCAGGAAGCAGTGTTGTTACAAAAAGCGGTACTTCATATAAAATTGGTTCAACTACTTTGCGTAAGATGGGTGACCCAATACCTAGAGGTTCAGACGGAAAATATACCGGCAATCCTCAAGATGAGTACTTGAGCTCCTTGTCTAAAGATCAACTGGATAAATTAGAAGACGAAGAAGCATATTATATAGAACTGTTAAATAATAAATATGGCAAACAAGCTGACGGTTGGATGGTAAGATACGTTGAAAACAGTGCTACAGGTACTTACACACCGTATTTCTACAAAAAATCCGATTTGGATAAAGGTGTAACAGATGGCAACGGAAATATTAATTCTGCAATAAGCTGTTATACAATCGGTTCATCAACATCTACAACAGAGATTAAAGGTGTAGAAGATTGCCAGATTGAAAAAGAT
>CANUDF010000048.1 GCA_947857085.1 Candidatus Gastranaerophilales bacterium
TTCTATTTTTCATATAATACACGCATTGCCCGATACATATATCCTATCGAGCTTCTGATTATTTAAATATTAACCAAATTTTAATGCATATATTTCCAAAAAATATTATCCTACTACATCTGTCAATATTGTATCATGACATATAGTATTTGTATATAGGTAATTTAAAATTTGATACATTTAAATTAATAGTGTTATAATAAGTTCAGAAAAGGAGAGAGACTATGGAAATAAAAGTATCAAACGATGTCAAAAACCTTGCTGTTGACGTTCTTGTAGTCAGCATGTTCGAGGGAGAAAAAACATCTCAGGAACTGGCAAACACTTATGCAATAGACCGTGACGGTTTTAAAGGTAAACTCGGCCAGACATATTTATTACAAACTTACGGACAAATTCCTGCGGCAAAAATTCTTGTAGCAGGCTGCGGAAAACGTGATGAATTTTGCGAAAACGAAGCCAGAACAGTTGTTTATAAATCAGTTAAAAAACTTCAGCAAATGTATGCAAAAACTGCCGCATTTGACTTTGAGGCAGGATTTGATTACGGAAAATTCGGCACTATAGGCGCTATGCTCGCTGATTATGCTTTTGATAAATACAAATCTGAAAAAGCAACCCGCGTTGATGAAATCACTTTTGGCAATGTGTCTGAAGAAAGCGTAAAAGCAGGAAAAACTTTCGGAAACGCAATGAAATTTACAAGAGACCTTGCAAATGAACCTGCGGCTTACGCAACTCCGTCAAAGCTTGCAGAAACAGCCTTAAGCTTAGACGGCATTGAAACCAGAGTATACGAAAAAGACGAAATAGAAAAAATGGGTATGGGTGCGTTTTTGGCAGTAGGACAAGGAAGTGTTCAGCCGCCTAAATTCATTCATATGAAATATACCTGTCCGAACCCTAAAAAGCGTATTGCAATTATAGGAAAAGGCATATGTTTTGACTCGGGTGGATTGGACTTAAAACCGCCTGCATCAATGCTTACAATGCGTGATGATATGTCAGGTGCTGCGTGCGTTCTTGGTGTTATGAGTGCATTAAAAGAATTTCATCCTGAAGTCGAAGTTCACGGGCTGATTGCAGCGTGTGAAAATATGGCAAGCGGAAGCGCTTATAAACCGGGTGACATTTTGACGGCTAAAAACGGTAAAACTATTGAAGTTGACAATACAGATGCAGAGGGCAGATTAACACTAGCAGACGCTTTAGTTTACGCTTGTGAACTCGGTGTTGATGAAGTCATTGACATAGCAACCTTAACAGGTGCCTGCATGGTAGCTTTAGGAACAGCAGCAGCCGGAATTATGGGCAATGACAAAGACATGGTTAACCGAATTATTGAAACCGGCAAAAATGTCGGCGAAAAATATTGGGAACTGCCAATGTTCAAAGAATACTTTGACAGCCTGAAATCCGATATTGCGGATATGAAAAACACGGGTTCACGTTACGGAGGAGCACAAACAGCAGGCGTATTTTTACAAGAATTTGTGAAAGATGTTAAATGGGCCCATATTGATATTGCGGGAACTGCATTTTTAGAAAAACCTGAAAAGGAATTTATAAAAGGTGCAACCGGTTCAGGAGTGCGAACTCTATTAAGTTATATTTTAAATTCATAAAGCAGAAAGGCGGGCTAAAAGCCCGCCTTTGTTGTTAACTATTTTTTATCTTTATCAATATTTTTAGGTATAAATTCGATAGCTTCGGACTTTGCATTTTTAACTGCATCAATGACGCTAAAAATTCTTGTGGCTAATGACAACAAGCCTGATGTAATAAAAACACCTTTTTTATAAGAGAACATAATTGGCATGGAGCAAGTAATAACAGCGCCTAAAAATCCGACGCCTTTACCAACTTCACCGTTTATAAATTGTCCAAATCCTGGTAGAATAAATGAAGCAACACCCACACCCCATTTTTTGCCTTTTGAAGCGTCTGTATTATAACGTTTTTCAGTATAATCAGGATATTCTTTTTCTGAAACCAGTTCACGCCCTTTGAATGACATTTTGGAGGATTGGTAATTAGGATTATTTGCTATACTATTCACATGCATAATTAACTTCCCTTTCTTCATTTATGCTACATTTATATTAAAGCAAAATACGTAAATATTTGCTACAAGCGCATTTTGACCATACCATACCATACCATACAGGCAGTATAACTGGACTTCAGCCCATTTTAAATTAGCATTTACATTTTGTTACAATTAACTTATAAGTAGCAATACAAACACTTTAGTTTAACAAATAATTCTTAATCCCGTCGGCAATGGCTTTAGCACATTTTTTACGGAATTTAGGGTCAATTAGCATTGCATTGTCTTCAGGGTTTATAAGATATGCCACTTCAATCAAAATGCTAAGTGCGTTTGTATTCCGTACAAGTGCAAGACTACCCTGTCTTATATTATCATTTTGTGTACCCAATTGTTTATTCATTGAGACAAGAACATTTGCTGCCAGTAACTTTGCCTGATTATAATAAAAATAAATGCTTGTACCGCGATGCTTATTTGGATCAGCACTATCGGGAAGTGAATTGCCGTGAATGCTTATTAAAAACATTGCATCATTCTCATTAGCAATATCAACACGTTCGCGAAGACCGACGTAGCTGTCGTCTTTTCGTGTCATAACAACTTTGGCGCCGCGTGCTTTAAGTTCCTGTTCAAGTTCTTTTGAAATTGCAAGCGTAATGTCTTTTTCTTTATCACCGCAGCAGCCTATTGCACCGGATTCTCTACCGCCGTGGCCTGCATCAACAGCGATTGTAATGTTTTTCAACGGGTGTTTTTTTTCAATTGCAGGGAACTTTCTAATCTTAAACACAAAATCGTCCCCGTCATAAAAACCGCTGTAACCTATTATCTTTTGGGTTCCAGAAGATTCCGAATACGGAAAACTGAACACGTAAGTGTTATCCGGACAGTCCTTTACGTTATAAAATTTCAGGTAAAAGGTTTCACCCTCAATAATCTCAAAGGGAGTCTTTTTATCTAAATGAAATATGAATTTAAAATAATCATTATCTTCTATTGTTTCATAACTTTTAACTTCCGCCGGAGAATTTAAATACCCCTCAAAAGCTTTTACATTTGTTTTAGAAATCCAGGCTTTTTTGTTTTCTCCCAAAACAACCCTGTAAAAATTACTTTTTTCTCCATCAATAATCAGCGGAATATCTTCCTGAAAATGCGACATTCTGTTTATTCCTGCATCTACAGGCGTTGTCCTTAAAGGTGCATTATCAACAGATGTTAAAAATTTTCTGCGGGCTTCATATTCAATTAATTTCGGCGGAACATACACACCGCCTGTGACTTTTTTAGGACGGTTTATAATAAAAGTTTTCAGCTCATTACCGCTTTGTAAAACAAACTTGTTTTCTCCTTCTTCAAGCACTACAACATAGGCAAAACCGCCGGAAGGATGCACTGTTACAGATGCACCGTTAACTGTAAGGGTTTCTTTAGGATTTGAAGAACCTATAAAAAAAGTTGACGGAGAGTTTATTGTGACATTCTGTTTATGCGGGTACACAACATCAAATGCAAAAACAGGTCTGCATATTAATAATACAAATAATAGATAAAAAAGTTTTTTCATATCCTATATAATACTTCATTATTTTTAATAAATAAATTTTTGTAATTTTATTTAATATTTATATCATTTAAAGTTCCTTATGCTAAAATATTTATAAGGCGGGGAAGGGAACTTTGCGAAATAGAAATTCTGAAAATGATAAAGAAAAACGTATAAGAAGTTTTGACCAGCTTCTTGCACTTTTGCAGTTTTTCTTCATTGGATTTGCAGTTTTGCTTGCTATATATTTATTTGTCGTTCAAATTATTGATGTTGGTAAATATCGTGCAAAGGCAAGAAATCAGCGTATTAACCGCAGCTTTGTAATGCGCGGCAATATATATGACAGAAACGGCATTAAACTTGCAACAGATAAAGTATATTCAGATGTTTATGCTCACCCTGCAAACTATGATTCCACACCGGAAGAACTTGCAAAAAAACTGGCACCTATACTAAAAATGCCTTATGATCAGCTTCTTACATTATTAAAGAAACCCGGACCTGTAATAACAATTAAAAAAGATATTGATAAAACAACCGCAAAAGAACTTGCAAAACTTCACCTTAGAGAAATAAGCATGGGCAAGAAAAACACGCGTGAATACCCGCAAGGAAACCTCGCTGCACATGTTTTAGGGTACTATAATTTTGATGCGGATATTGCAAACGGTGTTGAGTACACAGCAAAAGATAAACTTGAACACGTTGAACACGCTGTAAGATATCAGCGCACACGCGACGGAAAAATAATTTATGACTTTATGACAGATCCTGTTGCAACAACAACAAACCCGAAAGGACAAGATATAACTTTAACAATTGATGCTGCAATACAGCACGTTTGCGAAAAAGAATTACAAAAAATGATTACTGAAAAAGAAGCCCTAAGAGGCACTGTAATTGTTATGAACCCTAAAAATGGGGAAATTCTTGCATACGCTGTTTATCCGACCTATGATCCGAACAATTACAGAAAAGCAAGCGAGCTTCAGATTAAAAACTGGACGCTTACAGATGTATTTCCTCCGGGTTCTACTTTCAAGGCAATAACCGTTGCCAGCGCAATGGAGCTGGGTAAGATTAATGAGCATACACAAATTCTTGATACCGGTAAAACATCAATCGGGAAATGGCAGATAAAAAACTACGACTATAATGTACACCCGTACCCGGGAATGATTTCACTTGAATATCTATTTGAACATTCCAGCAACATAGGCTCTATAAATGTTGCTAAAACAATGACTTCAAAAGAATTTTACGATATGCTTAAAAAATTCGGTTTCGGACAAAAGTCAGGAATAGATTTACCCGGAGAATCAGCCGGACTATTACCTGCATGGCATAAATGGGATAAAGGTATACACGCAACTATGGCATACGGTTACGGAACATCTGTATCTGCAATGCAAATGGTTACAGCCGTTTCCGCACTTGCAAATAATGGAGTACGGGTTACTCCTCACATAATAAAATATCCTCAGGAAGAATATGACCAAAAAATTCATTATACGCAGGTTGTATCTCCTGAAACTGCAAAAACAGTGACAAGACTTTTGGCTGAAAGCGTAAATAACGGCAAATCTGTCATTAAAATGGATAAATATAATGTAGCTGCTAAAACTGGAACATCAAATAAACCTAAAGAAGGCGGTTCCGGCTATACAGGGCTTTCATACACCTCTACAATAGGATATTTTCCGGCATCAGATCCGCAAGTTTTAATCTATGTAATGATAGACAGTGCAAGAGTCGGTGCAATTTGGGGAAATACGGTTGCAGGTCCTGTTTTTCATGAGGTAGCAGAACAAACTGCAAGAATTTTAAACCTTAAACAAGATAAAATTCAACAGCCTAAGAAAGAGAATTAAGGAGAAAAGATGAAACTTGAAGAGTTAATTGAATACTTAGATTATAAAGATTTAGTGAATTTTAAAAGTGTTGAAGTGAGCGGAATTTCCTATAATTCACAAACAACAAAAAAGGGGGACATATTCATCTGTCTTGTCGGCGAACATACTGACGGACACGAATATGCAAAAATGGCAATTGAAAATGGGGCAGTTGCCTTATTAGTCGAGCGCACGCTTGATATAAAGATACCCCAGGTTGTAGTTTCAAATACGAGACATAAAATTGCAGATATTGCAGACAGATTTTATTCAAGACCTTCGCTAGGCCTGAATTTAATAGGAATTACCGGAACAAACGGGAAAACTACCGTTACCCACCTTATTCAAAAAATCTTTGAGGAAAATCATGAGAAATGTGCTTTAATCGGCACTCTTGGCTACAAATTATCATCAAACGGCGAATACAGAGATGCAAAACACACGACACCTCAGGCACCTGAATTACAGGCCACTTTAAGAATGATAAAAGATGTTGAAAAAATTGACAATGTAGTTATGGAAGTAAGCTCGCATGCTCTTGAACAAAACAGAGTTGGAGGCTGCCGTTTTAACGGTGCGATATTAACAAATTTCACACAAGATCACCTTGATTACCACATAACAATGGAAAACTATTTTAACGCAAAAGCAATATTATTTAAAAATTTAAAGGAAGATAATTTTGCGGTTATAAACATTGATGACAGTTACGGTCAAAAGTTTCTTGATGTTGTACCGGAAGGTGTAAAAAAATATACATACGGTATAAAAAATCAGGCTGATGTTATGGCAAAAAATATTGAATTTTCTTTAAACGGAGCTGAGTTTATTCTTGTAACAAAAGAGGATGAACACAAGGTAAGCCTCCACATGAACGGTATGTTCAGTGTTTATAACGTACTTGCAGCAGTCACTGCGGCTCTGGCAATGGGAATTGACATAAAAATTGCATTAAAAGCACTTGAAAATGTTAAAGGTGTTGCAGGCAGATTTGAAGTCGTTGCAAAAAAACCGCTTGTAATAGTTGACTATGCACACACTCCCGACGGTCTGGAAAATGTTTTAAATTCAGCAAGAGAGATTACGCCGAAAGACGGAAACTTAATATGTTTATTCGGCTGCGGCGGTGACAGAGATGCTACAAAACGTCCTAAAATGGGTGCAATTGCAGAAAAAATAGCTGACAAAATTGTTATCACATCAGATAACCCGAGAAGCGAAGATCCGCAGCAGATTATAACAGATATTATTGCGGGTTTAAAATCCGTTAATCCGGAAAAAGTTACTGTTGAACCTGATAGAGGCCGTGCAATAGAACTTTTAAAAATAATCTCAAGCAATAATGATGTTATTGTAATTGCAGGAAAAGGCCACGAGGATTACCAGATTTTAAAAGACAGAACAATCCATTTTGATGACAGAGAAGAAGCAAGAAAGGTCTTTGAGGGAACGGCTGTATGAAGACAAAACTTTTAATAGAACAGCATTTTCACGGTGCATTCGGAATAGATTTCAACAACTGCACTGTAGAAAATGTGCTTAAACTTTCAAAAGAAATTACAAAATACGGTATAGGCGGGATTTTTCCTACACTAGTGACAGATACGGTTGAAAACATAAAAAAACAAATCGCCGTTATCAAAGAAGCTGCAAGTCTTCAAACACACGATATGGCAAAAATTTTAGGTATTCATCTGGAGGGAGTCTTTTTAAATCCCGAGAAAAAAGGTATTCATGATGAAAAACTTTTCTTAAAGCCGACTATAGAAAACTACAAATTGATTGAAGATGATTTTATAAAAATCTTGACCTATGCACCTGAATTTGACGAAAATTATGCGCTTGCAAAATATTTATTGACAAAAGATGTAAAAATTCAAGCCGGACACTGCACAGGCGGAGATTTGTCATACTGTGACGGTGCAACACATTTGTTTAATGCAATGTCCGGAATAGTTCAAAGAGGAACATCAACTGCACTTACAGCCTTAACCGACGACAGTATTTACACTGAAATAATTGCGGACGGAGTGCATGTTTCAGATTCAATATTGAGACTTGTATTTAAAGCAAAACCTTTAGACAAAATTCTTTTGATATCAGATTGCCTGCCGATTACAAAAAGCAATTTAAAAGAAATGGAATTTGCAGGGGAAACAATATACTTTGACGGAGAAAAAGCAACTTCAAAAGAGGGAACAATCGCAGGCAGTACAAAATTATTGCCGGATATTATAAAACGTCTCGGGCTTATGGGGCTTTTCCAACCGCATTTAATAGAAAATACTTACAAATACCATAACATTGAACTTGACGGCGAAATCGAATGGGACGAAAACTTTAATATTACCGGAGTTAAATTTTAATGAAAAGCGACAATATAAAAAAAGGTATAGCAAAAACTCCTCACCGCGGACTATTAATGGCAACAGGAGTCAGCAAAAAGAATATGAACGCACCCTTTATAGGAATTGCGAGCTCATTTTCCGATTTAGTTCCGGGACATATAGGAATGCGCGATTTGGAACGCCAGATAGAAAAGGGGATTCATTCAGCCGGAGGGCAATCATTTATTTTCGGAGTTCCTGCAATATGTGACGGAATTGCAATGGGTCACAGCGGAATGAGATATTCACTTCCGTCCCGTGATTTAATTGCTGATTGCGTGGAAAGTGTTGCAGCAGCACACCAGCTTGACGGACTTGTTTTGCTTTCAAACTGCGACAAAATTACTCCCGGAATGCTCATTGCCGCTTTAAGATTAAATATTCCGGCAATTATTGTCACTGCAGGTCCTATGCTTGACGGCGTATGCAGAGGAGAAAACAAATTAACAATGGTAACCGGCTCTTTTGAAGCTGTGGGACGATACAGGAAAGGTGAAATAACAGAAGAACATCTTCTTGCAATGGAAGAAAACTCCTGCCCATCAGCAGGAGCATGTCAGGGAATGTATACAGCAAATACAATGGCTTGTTTGACAGAAGTTATGGGAATGAGTTTACCATACTGCTCGTCTGCTTCTGCTGTATCTTCACAAAAAAGACGCATTGCTTTTGAAAGCGGTTTACAGATTATGGAGCTTGTAAAGCATGATATTAAGCCGGCAGATATTATAACAAAAGACGCTTTAACTAATGCTATTGTTTGCGATTTAGCTCTCGGAGGTTCCACAAATACATTCTTGCACCTGCTTGCTATTGCAAATGCAGGAGGAATTGATATTACAATTGACGACTTTGATAAATTAAGCCGTCAAATCCACCAGATTGTTAAAATCAACCCGTCATCAACACTTACAATGACTGATTTCCATTACGCAGGCGGGATTCCAGCCGTTATGAAATCATTAAAAGAATTTCTGAAAAATACACCGACAACAAGCGGTCTGAAAATAAATGAAATTATAGCAAATGCCTGGGCTGACACAAATGTTATACCGCCTTATGAAAAATCAACTTACACACAGGCCGGTCTGGGAGTTTTATACGGAAACCTTGCAAAAGACGGCTGTGTGACAAAAATTTCCGGAATTGATCCGGAATGCTACGAGTTTGAGGGTTATGCAAAAACTTTTGACAGTGAAGAAGCCGCAATGAAAGCACTTGAAGAAGATAAAATTAAATCAGGCGACGTAATAATAATCCGCTACGAGGGACCGGCAGGCGGACCCGGAATGCGTGAAATGCTTGCCCCTACATCACTTCTGGTAGGAAAAGGACTCGGCAAAACTTGTGCCTTAATTACAGACGGAAGATTTTCAGGCGCAACACGCGGAATATGTATCGGACACGTTTGTCCGGAAGCGGCAAAAGGCGGCGCAATTGCACTCGTAAAAGACAGTGACAAAATTAAAATAGATATCCCAAACCGCTCAATTGAACTTCTTGTTGATGAAAACACGCTTGAACAACGCAGAAAAGAGCTTAAGCCGTTTGAATTAAAAGTCAAATCCGGCTACCTTGCAAAATACGCGAAAAACGTTCAGGATGCTTCTCATGGAGCTATTGTTTAGATGAAAAAATTATCTGATTTTGCCGATGATATAAATAAATGTTCCAAATGTGGGAAATGTCAGGAAGTCTGCCCTGTTTATAAATTAACAGGAAACGACTGCGCAGTTTCCCGCGGAAAATTTGTAATGCTTTCTGGCGTTTTGAAGGGTGATTTAAAACTCAATAAAACAATTGAAAAATACCTTGATATGTGTATCAAATGCGGAAAATGCAAGGACTTTTGCCCGTCAGATATCGACGTCTGTGAAATTTTTAATACAGCAAAATCAGAGTATATAAAAGACAAATTCTACGGCAAAATAACCAGATTTATCCAATCACGCAAGATTTTTAACAAAATTCTCGGTTTAGTTAAATGGTTCAGAAAAAGCAAGCCTCAATTAAAAGGACAAACTAAACTTCTGTATTTTAAAGGCTGTGTGAATGAAATTTATCCGAAATCAGAGAATGCAATGAAAAAAGTTCTAGCACATTTTGATGTTGAGTTGATTGAAAAAAATTTTGAATGCTGTGGTGTTCCTTTTCTTTCAAGCGGGAATCTTGAACGCTATGAAGAAGTAAAACAACACAATATGGAACTTTTAAAAGGCCAATATGATTACATTATAACAGACTGCGCAAGCTGTGAAAGTGCATTGAAAAACTATGACGCCAATTTTAACGTAGTAAATATATGTCATTATCTGGTTTTGCAAAATAAAAAATTTATCTATAACAAGCCGCTGAAAGTAACTTTTCATAAACCCTGTCACCTAAAATCAAGTGCTTTTTTAAGACCATTGTTTGCTAAATGTGAAAATGTAGAGTATCTAGAAGCACAGGGTTACGACGAATGCTGCGGCTTTGCCGGAGAATTTGCAATCAGAAACCCGAAACTTTCATTTGCAATGACGCGCCAAAAAGCTGATAACCTTGCAAAAACCGGCGCTGATATAATTTTAACAGCCTGCCCTGCATGTATTATGGGTATACATCAGGGATTTTTAGGGAAACGGCATCCTAAAATTATGAATATAATTGAATTTCTTGCAATGGCTGATGAAATTAAATAACCATATTGCTAAAAATCATAAAAACTGCTATAATAAAACAGTACACAATTATTACGGAGGATTTAAGAATGAGCTCAAAAGCGTACTATGACTACATTTCTAGCAGGGGGGGGGGGCACTAGTCTATCCTCTCATTGCTTTCTTGACTTTTTTAACCTCTATAACTATAATTCTAGTAGAACGACGTATAGTTATGGAGATTTTATGAGGAAAACTGGTTTTACTTTAGCAGAAACATTAATTACACTCGGAATAATCGGAATTATTTCAGCGCTTACTCTTCCAAATATAATATCGAACTATAAAAACAAAGTTTTTGCAGCACAACTTCAAAAAATTTATAACCAACTTTCAAATATTGCTGTACAAGCGATGTCTGATGAAGAGATTGATAATCTTTCAGAAAGTACCCTTTCTGAATCTGCCGGTGTTTTTTTGAAGAAATACTTCAGAATTACAAAAGATTGCGGTATATTGACATCAACTAGTACTAACGGATGTTTTGCATCTTCTTATAAATTATTAACAAATAAAAATGAGACCGGTAGCGGACCTGAAAATATTGAATGTTATGCTGTAGTAATTAATACAGGCACATCAATATGTATGCAAAAAATGAATCCTGATGAAGACAACGAACATGGTTATTCAGAAATAACAGTTGATGTTAACGGTACTGCTGGCCCTAATGTAGCCGGTCGTGATTTATTTTATTTACGCCTTTATTCCGATGGTAAAGTAGGTGATTTTTATTTACCGTATGTAGATGCAGACTTGACTTTAAGATGTACAAGAGAGGATGTAGCCAGTGGGATTTATGGGGCAAATTGTATAGACAAAATTATATCTGATGGATGGAAGATGGATTATTAAAAAGCGGGTACATCCCGCTTTTTTATTTACCTAATTCATTTGCTTTCTTAGCCGTTTCATCAATTACATTATAGAATAATTTTTCTGAATTTTCCTCATTCATCACAGTAATTCCAACAAATGTGCAGCCGCCTTTGGTTGCAACATTGTCTATCAAATTCTGAACAGTTAATCCGCCTTTATTAAATACCATTTTCGCAGAACCCAATGCGGTTTGAGTCGCCAGAAGCAATGATTTGTCATAATCAAGCCCCAATTTTTCACCAGCGCGTGCCATATCTTCTATTACTTTATAGAAAAATGCAGGGCCGGAACCTGAAATCGCGGTCACTATATCAATCTGCTTTTCGTCAACTTCAATACATTTACCTATATTAGATAAAAGTTTCATAACAAATGCAGAATCTTCATCTCTGGCAAATTCACCCTTGCAGATTCCGCTCATACCCTCCAGAACAAGAGCCGGAGTATTTGGCATAACACGAATTACTCTAGCCTGACCGAGAATTTTTTCAATCTTTGATGTGCTTACGCCTGCTGCTATTGATACTACAAGTTTATCAGAAGTGATTTCATTTTTGATTTCTTCCAGTATTTGAGGCACATAGTTTGGTTTTACCGCCAAAAATATTACGTCACTGTCCATTACAAGCATTCTATTATCGGTTAAAACAGGAATACCAAGCCTTATCTGCGCCAATTCCGCTATTTCACAGTTCACTTCCGAACCCTTAATTTCATATTTATCATCACAGCATGATGATAAAATCCCCTTGATAATAGCACTTGCCATTTTTCCGCATCCGATAAAACCTATTTTTTTGTTCATATTATTTAACCTCGCCTTTGTTTTATATTGACTAATGACTTTTTTTCATTTAACATAAAAATCATACGACAAATATAAACAAAAAGGAATTAGAAAATGAGACGTACACTAGAAGGAACTAAAGTAAAAAGACAACGCGTAAGCGGTTTTAGAGCAAGAATGGCTACCCCGGGCGGTCGTGAAGTTTTAAACAGAAGACGTGCAAGAGGTCGTCATAAATTAGCTATTACTGCTAAAAAACGTGCTTAAGCTCTGAAGCGCTAAAATGAAAGGCGGATGTAATGTTACCCAAACAATACAGATTAAAAAACAAATCCGCATTTAAAGCAACATATAAAGTTAAAAACTCCTCCCACTCGGGCGGAGTAACTTTGTTTGCAGGAATTTTAAAAAAGGAAAATGCCCCGACCAAGGTAGGTTTTGTCGTAAGCAAAAAGGTGCATAAACGGGCAGTTAAAAGAAACCGGCTCAAAAGACTTATGAGAGAAAGCTACAGGCTTTTATTAAAAGAAAATGCACTCGGACACTCTCAAAAATATTTATCTTTAATTTTTGTCGGCACAGAAAAAGCTCTGGGGAAAAATTTTAAAGAGATTGATAATGCAATAAGAAAGCTTATTCAGGGGATTGAATAATGCTTGAAGGTATTTACACAGAAACAATTTTAAATTTCCCTGAAATCAGACCTTATCCTATTCAGCCTCAGGAAACAGGAGGGGTTACATTAGGTTCACAGGCTATCTACAGGTATTCACTAAGAGATTCTGACTATCCTATTTTATCTATTGTTGACAAAATTTCTGATACTGAAGGAAACACAATCCCCGCAGGCCATTATGAGCTTGCACTCTCTGATGAGAGAGATTTTCTTATTCTCATGCAGACGAAGAAACCCGTAGCCATAATTCCTGTTTTCAAAGTTGAAGAAGACAAAGAAGCTTTCAACCAGGAACACGACAAGGATTATGAAAAAATAAAAAAGAAAGAAGCCAAAGAACGCGAAAAAACAAACAAAAAACGTGCAAAAGTAGGAATGCCGCCGGTGGAAGACAAAATTCATATGGAAGCATCTATTGAATATATTAAACAGGGCGGCTATTATTTACTTAAATATGAGCGTGGTACAATTCGTGCATGGGGTGCAATAAAAAGTTTATAAGAGGAATTTATGCAGCAGACAATACAAAAACCAAAACGCGAAATGCTTAATTATATAAATGTTTTCAGAGGACTTGCAATTTTATTAATTGTTGTTGGTCATACTATGCAAATCGGTAATTCTGGAACATGGCTTAACAATATAGCGTTTGAAATCTTCACAGGAGGAACTGCCCTTTTCATATTTATTTCAGGATTTTTGTTCCAGCATTTATCTGACAAATTTGAATATAAAACTTATTTAAAAAAGAAGTGGACAAATGTTATCTTGCCATACATTATAACAGCTATTCCCGGGATAATATTATGTTTTACCATGCCGGCAGTTTACGGAAACCCGTTTGACGGGTTAAATCCTTTTGCTCAAATAGGCATATTTCTTACAACAGGACGGGTTCATAATGTTCCGACGTGGTATATTCCTATGATTTGTATTTTCTTTTTGCTGGCTGATATTTTTTTGATTTTAGAACGAAAAAAAATATTATATAAATTACTTCCTGTTTTATTTTTAATAACTTTCCTGATTCCGCGAATGGCACTTGAACCGGAAAATCTTGCCGGTTTGAGTTATTCCGCAAAATATCTTGAATATATAAAATACATTTTGAATGGTTTTGTACATTTTGCATCAATGTATATTCTCGGGATGTATTTTTCAGCTTACAAAGATAAAATTGACTGGTGTTATAAATACCGTGCGTTTTTGATTACGGCAATGCTGTTAGCTTCTGCCGCAGACATTTACCTTTTATATAGTTTTAACATTAGCAACAATACGATTTCAAAAATCTTTTTGACATTAATAGTTTTAGGATACTTAAAACACTTTGATAAACCGATTAAAGAATGCAAATGGTTTAATAATACAGTTGATATGATTGCAAAATACAGCTTTGCAATATTCTTTGTTCACTGGTATATATTCTTTGCATTTAATGAAATATTTATGACCCCGAAAGTTTTACCAGTAAATTCGACAGGAGAATTTTTTACTGCGGTTGTTATTGCAATTTTAAGGTTTGTGACAGTAACCGGGATTAGTCTGGCTATTTTAGCTGTGTTGAAAAAACTACTTGTTAAATTACAGGTCAAAAATACAAGATCTATTATTGGTGTGTAATTAAAAAATCATGGGGGTTGATTTTTAGTTTTTAGCGTTTAATAATGGAGTGTAGAAAAATTTAACGCGGGATGGAGCAGTCTGGTAGCTCGTCGGGCTCATAACCCGAAGGT
>CANUDF010000049.1 GCA_947857085.1 Candidatus Gastranaerophilales bacterium
AAAAGATATTCCGCCGAACTCTCTTGCTGTAGGAAACCCATGTAAAGTTATAAGGGAAATTTAAAGGAGCAATATATGAAAGTATTACTAATAAATGGAAGTTCAAACAAACAAGGCTGTACATACACCGCATTATCAGAGATAACAAAAGTATTAAATAAAGAAAATATAGAAACTGAAATCATACAAATCGGAAATATTCCGATAAGAGATTGTACCGGCTGTGGTTATTGCAGAAAAAGCGGCGGTAAATGTGTTTTCAATGATGATATGGTGAATGAAATAATTGAAAAAGCAAAAAATGCAGACGGCTTTATATTCGGTTCCCCTGTTTATTATGCGCACCCGAGCGGCAGACTTCTTTCACTGCTGGACAGGTTGTTTTATGCAGGAGGAAGTGCATTTGCATTTAAACCAGGTGCCGCAATAGTTTCCGCAAGACGCGCAGGAACAACTGCTTCAATTGACGCAATAACAAAACATTTTACGATTAATAAGATGCCTGTAATTTCTTCAAATTACTGGAATATGATTCACGGAAACACTCCGGAGGAAGTTTTGCAGGACAAAGAAGGTCTTCAAATAATGCGTGTTCTCGGACAGAATATGGCATGGATTTTAAAATGTATTGAAGCTGGAAAACAAGCAGGCATTAGTTATCCTGACACTGAAGAAAAAATTTGGACAAATTTTATAAGATAAACAATGTTTAATTCAAATAGTCGTTCAGTTTTCCTGATTTGTACAAATCATTCAAATCATCAAAGCCTCCGATGTATTTGTCATTAATTATAATTTGCGGAATGGTCATAACTTTTTTATTAAACCGTTTTTCAAGTTCTGCCGCCATTTCCTCAAACGCATTGGAAACATCTGTTTCAATATAATCCAAACCTAAAATATTAAGTAATTTTTTAGCCTTTATGCAATAAGGACAAGTATTTGATGTATAGATTTCTATTTTATTCATATTCACTCTCCTGTTTATTATTGCAGCTGCCGTTTAAGTTCGTACTTAACATCGGACAGCGGCCCGTTATTAGGCGTCCTTAAAGTATTGAAATAATTTCTTGCATAAGTGAAAGGATACTTTGGAAGCCATGTTAATTTTATAAATATAGAAACTGTTTCCGCCCCCTGAGAAAGCATAAGTTCATCAATAGTCTGCTCATGCGCAGGAGATATGGAAGAAAAAAGCTTTAACAAATAATCCGTAAATGTAACAACTGAATACCCTGTTGCTGTTCCCGGTTTAGTTATAAGTTCGGATATTTTAAAATTTTCATTTCCCTTTATATCCATAATATCCTGAGGAAGTTTAAAAGTCTCACCTCTAACTTGTTCAATCTCATACCATTGACCGTTATAACTTATTCTCATAACATTTGGTTTTGGCATATATATATCATCAAACTTGTTTTCAAGAATAGTTCTGCCGTTCATATCCACAACACCGTATTTAAAATCCTTGCAAGTCAAAAACATACCGCCGAATAATAAGTCAATCGAAGTATATTCCCTTGGTAAAATTTCTTTGCCGTATTCATCATATAAGGCATATTTGCTGCCCCTGCCGATTTTCAAATATTTACCTAAAACTCTGTCAACATGTGTATATTTAATCGGGACAAGAATGTTGCCGTTATAATCTATCAGACCAAATTTATTTCTTTTTTGAACAATAAAAGCAGAATCGCCAAGTCTTATCATTTTTTTATAGACAGGTTCAATAATTATATTATTATAAGAATCTTTAAGCCCGAAGAGTTTACCCTCATTAAAGATTTTAACCGTAACATTCTCTGACACACTGCCTGTTTCCGTAACAGCTAAAGTACAGCCTTGAAACAAAAATATAATTGATAATAAAATTAAAAACTTTTTCATAATTAAATCATAACATAAAATTTATTATGTTATAATTTTTATTGAGGGAGATGTGATGAAGAAAAAATTAACAATCTGGATTTTAAGTATAATATCAATATTAACAATATTAACCTTATTATGTTACACAGTAATACTGCCGGCTGCAATTTCTAATTCAAAAGTTATAAACTTTATTGAAACTGAAGCCAAAAAGCTTGCTGGTATTGATTTATGTATACAAAAGCCACTATTAAAAACAGGCCTTTCTTCCAAAATATCTTTCAAGGCAGATAAAATTTCAGCATCTAAAAATAACAAAGATTTACTTTTAATAAATGAACTTGATACACAAATTTCACTGAAAGAATTATTTCAGCACCGGATAATTCTTGATAAATTACTTGTAAAATACTTTTTTGCAGATGTTAACAAACTAATGACACTTATTCCGGAGCAAAACAACAAACAAAAATCCGAAACCACCTGGAATATTGATTTTTATGACTCTGTTTTAGGGCTGCACAAAGGGATAATTCTTTATGACATCGCCCCTGATACCCATTTAAGAATTGAAGCAGATAAATTATTTATTAATAATACAAAAAAATATGAAAGATTTGTTCGTTTTAATATAGATACCCAAATTGAAAAAGCCGGTAAAGTTTTACATTTTGCAATTGCCGATAACAATAAAGTAATAATTAAAGAAAAACAATTACTTATAAATGATTGTATATTTAATGTAAACAAATCCGATGTCCACATTAATGCAACTGCTTCAAAAAAAGATGGATTTACGTTTAATGTTTCTTCCAAAAAATTCAACGTTGATGATATTATTGCCATTGTCGGATCAAATCTGATAATAAACAACGGAAGTGAAATTCTTTCATTCTTTGATGATATAAAAGGGAATTTTGATTTTGATATAACATTGACAAAGGATGATTTGACCGGTTCTGTTAATATGAACAAAGCTGCGTTGAAAGTCATTCCAATGGCAAATCTTCCTATAACATTAGAAAAAGGGCAAATCCTTTTAACTTCAAAAGATATTACCTTTAAAGAATTTGAAGGATATTATGGTACTAAGAAGTCAAACAAAGCTGTTTTAAACGGTATTATTAAAGATTATACAAAGTCATGTGATACAGAAATCACTGTCAATACTGTTGCTACAAATGAATTTGCAGAAAATTATCTTTCAAAACTAGTAGGATTTCCTTTCAAAATTATAGGGAATGCGGGCACAAAAATTGATATAAAATCAATTTATAACAAAATTGATATAATCTGGGCGTCAAAACTGGCAAAAGGCGAAGACATATTAGTTGACGGAGCTTCTTTGACGCCAACCAGCTATGACAGGGCTGTTCAGGCCAAATTACATTTTGAAAATAACATTTTGGATATAAATGATATAAGTTACTATATTGCATCACAGATAGTTAAAGGCAGCAAAGTTAAACCTGTATTAACGTTAAATGGAAGTATTGATTTAACAAATCCAATGCCTTTTGTAAAAAATTTAGGATTTGAAATTCCAAATCCTTTACCGAGCGAATTTCTAAATGTTCTTATCGGTCAAAAATTATTTAAAGGCGGAAAATTTTACGGACAGATTGCAATGGTCAATGATGGTAAATATCCGGTCATTGACGGCAGATTAAATGCCGATAAAATCGTAGTTCCGTCTCAGCGTGTTTTCATAAAAAGCGGAGAATTTTATACTGATAAAAACAATATCCATATAAAATCCGAAGGCTGGTATAAACGTTCTAAATATGACTTTTCAGGAACAATAGCCAATGCTTTAAAATATCCTGTAATAATAAAAGATATAAACTTTGGCATTGATAAAATTGATATTGAAAAAGTAATGAAGTCTTTCAACCAGCAGAATACAACTGCAATGCAAACCCCAACCGCCGAAGTATCGTACGACTACGACTATGAAAACTATGACGAGGAAGCCGATACAGAGGCAGCAGCATTCGATATAAGCAATATTATTATTGAAAAATGCATACTTAGATTAGATGACGGTAAATACAAAGATATAAACTTTGGAAATCTTAAAGCTAATTTAACACTGAATAAAGATAATATCCTTGAGCTAAAATCAAACAGATTTGACATTGCAGAGGGCATATCTTCAGTTAAGGTTTATTGCGACCTAAAAAAACACCTTTATAATATAACATTAGGTATTAAAGATGTAAATTCAGACTTAATGTCAACATCATTATTAAACCTGCCGCGTGAAATTTCAGGCAAGGCAAGCGGATTAATAGAGCTGAATACCGATGATACATTAAAACTTAACGGAGCCATAAAATTTATAGTACAGGACGGTACAATCCAAAAAATAGGATTAATTGAATATGTACTTAAATTTGCCGCTGTATTCAGAAACCCTGTTGCAATGATAAGTCCTGCAACACTCGGAGATATGATTAACATTCCGGAGGGCAACTTTGATAAAATAACCGGTGAACTGTATTTAAAAAATAATGTTGTAGAACTATTGAAGATAAAATCTTCAGCGGCACAACTAAGCAGTTATATCGTAGGAAAATATAATATAGAAAACGGAGATGCAATTTTAAGGATATATACTAAATTCAGCAGCAAGAATAAAGGTTTTGCAGGTATTTTGCGGAATTTTTCTTTAAACAGTCTTGCAAACAGAATTCCTCTGAACAGCAGAAACGATGCACATTATTATGCGGCAGAATTAGAACAGCTTCCTCCTATTGAAGCAGATGAAAAAGACTGTCAGATTTTCTTAACAAAAGTTGACGGAGATATTGTAAGCAATAACTTCTTATCATCATTAAAAAAGATTAAATAAAAATCGGCTCTCTTATTCATATAAACTAAAAATCAGAGGGGAAGGGATTCGAACCCTCGGTGGAATTGCTCCCACACAACCTTTCCAAGATTGCACCTTAAACCGCTCGGACACCCCTCTATATATCAGGTGGTTGTAAACTAATTTTATCACAAAAATACATTTATGATAAAATAAATTTTATGAACAAGATAGTAAACCCTATATCTAATGGTCTAAATGGCAAAATAACAATCCCGCCGGATAAATCAATTTCCCACAGGGCTGTTATATTTTCATCACTTGCAAAAGGCAAATCAGTAATAAAAAATTTTTCAAAAGGTAAAGATCCGCTATCAACATTAAATATATATAAATCATTAGGGATTAATTACGAATATAAAGATAACAACCTTGTAATTATATCAAACGGAACATTAACGCCGCCGTCAGACATTTTGGATTGCGGAAATTCAGGCACAACCATGAGGCTAACAGCAGGAGTTTTAGCTGGACAAGACTTCAACTCTATTCTAATCGGAGACAAAAGTTTATCAAAACGTCCTATGAAAAGGGTTATCGAACCGCTTGCAATGATGGGCGCAATTATAAAATCAAATAATAATAAAGCACCTTTGGAAATTTTAGGGACCAAACTTTACGGTATTGATTACATTTCTGAATTACCATCAGCACAGGTAAAATCTGCTGTTTTACTTGCCGGATTATTTGCAGAAGGAAAAACAAGTTTTACTGAGCCGTATCTTTCCAGAAACCACACTGAGCTTATGCTTTCATACATGGACGCAGAAATAAGCACAAACGGGCTTACAACTTCAATAAAAAAATCCGAATTACAGCCAAAAACACTTCAAATTCCAGGAGATATTTCAAGTGCAGCTTATTTTATAGCAGCAGGCGCGATAATTCCTAATTCAAATATAATCCTGAAAGACATCGGTCTAAACCCAACAAGAACAGGTATCTTAGATATACTTAATTTAATGGGTGCAGATATTGAAATTCTTGATAAACGTATTGTATCAAATGAAATCGTAGGAGATATAAGAATTTGTTCATCAGAATTAAGAGCTTGTGAAATTTCAGGAGAATTAATTCCAAGGCTTATTGATGAAATTCCTGTAATTGCGGTGTTAGCAACACAGGCTCAGGGACAGACAATTATAAAAAATGCAGAAGATTTAAGGAATAAAGAATCCGATAGAATAAAAACAGTTGTAACAGAACTAAAAAAAATTGGGGCTGATATTGAAGAAACCGCAGACGGAATGATTATTAACGGTAAAACGAAACTGAAAGGCGGAGCTGAAATAAAAACATACAACGATCACCGGATAGCAATGAGTTTGTATATTGCGGGCTTGATTTGTGAAAAAGAAATTTTAATAGAAGACTTTGACTGGATAAATATCTCATTCCCCGAATTTGAGAGGCTATTTGCAGAATTATTAATATAACTTTACAAAAAGACAATTTTTAAATCTGAATTTTGTTTATAAGAATATAGTGGTAGGTTATTTTATATTTATTTTGAAAGGTTAGGTTATTATGGTTTCAAATATTCCGGCAAATTACGGTTACTGGGCAAATAATGCAATGAACGAAGATTTTATGTATAATGCATATGCAAATCAAACTGCACCAAATGCAGCAGTTCAAACCCAACAACCGCAACAACCCGTTCAAACAACAACTCAAGGGCAGGTTAATTTTCAAGGCGGAGATACCCAGCCGGCATCCGGAGGCAGCGCAGGAATAGGATGTTTATTATTAGGCGGTACAGGTGCTGCTGCCGGCTATTATAGAGCAAATCCGCTAAAAGATGCGGACCATTTTAAAGACAGTTTTATAAAAACAATCAGTAAAGACGCAGATAAAGTAAATAAATATGCAAAATATTTTGACACAAAAACAAAAACATTTACTAAAGAAGCTCCAAATTTATTTAATAAAGCATTAAAGAATTTCAAATGGAAACAAGCAGGCAAATGGGGGGCCATTACTGCAGGTGCACTTATCGCAATAAACTGGCTATTCGGAAAAAAACAATAATTTGTATAAAACAGGGCAGCTGCCCTGTTTTTCTTATTCTTTTACACCGCCTTGCAAAATATCATTTATAAAATATTTTTTACCTAGTAAAAATACAGCAATAACAGGCAAAGTGCATATAACAGAACAGGCAAGAAGTTCGCCCCATAAAGTTATTTCTCTGAAACTTCCTTTGTATACAGCCAACCCGACAGGCAATGTTCTCATACCTTCAGAATTTGTGACAATTAAAGGCCACATAAAACTGTTCCACGTGGTAACAAACGTAAAAATAGCAAGTGTCGCGACCGCAGGGATTGCAAGCGGTAAAGCTATTTTAAAGAACGTTTCAAACAAATTACATCCGTCGATTCTTGCAGACTCTTCCAAATCTTTAGGCAGCCCTAAAAAATACTGACGCATTAAAAACACTCCAAACCCTCCAAAAAGTCCCGGAAGAATAAGCGCCTGATAAGTATCAATCAAATGCAGCTCCCTCATCAAAAAGAAAAGCGGAACAATATTAACCTGCGGAGGAATTAACATTGTTATTAAAATAATCAAAAACAATAAATCACGATATTTAAAATTCAACCTTGCAAATGCATAACCTGCCATAGATGCGATTACAACCTGCCCGAAAGTGGTTATAACAGCTACAATAAGACTGTTGATGAAATACGTGCTTAACGGGATTTCTTCAAACACATTGATGTAATTTTCCAGCGTCAAAGGTGAATGAAAAATTTGACCGGCCTGCGAAAAAATTTCATTATTAGCAACAAAAGAAAGATTTACCATTGCAAAAAACGGATACAGCATGCTTATTGCAATAAGTACCAGCGTTAAATATCCCAGAATAATTCGTAATTTTCTCATTAAATAATTATAACATAATGCTTGTATTTTAATAATCAAACATTAAAAATTTTGAAGTATCCATTAATAACTACCTAAATAATAAAATAAAGAACAGCAAACATAGAGCAAAGAGAAACTGCACTTAGCAAGAACCAGGTGTGCATAACAGGATGTTGGTATTGCCAGATTTCTTTAATTGTGGTTGCAGCGTTTTCTATTGTTTGCATAAAATTCTCTCCAAATAAACTCTTTATATATTCTATTTTCTACACAAATCAAAAAACAACATCACCTAATCGGTTGATTATTTATCACCTTTTGAGTATCATTCTAGTATGCGGGATGTAGAACTATTAATGCCTGCGGGCAATCTGGAAAAGCTTGAATATGCAATACGATACGGTGCAAACGCTGTTTACCTTGGTGTAGTGGATTTTAGCCTGCGAGCCATGAGAAAAGGTGAAATAATCACTCTTGATAACCTCAAAAATGCAGTTGATTTGGCTCATAATTTGGGTGCAAAAGCATATTTAACATTAAATATTTTTGCTTTCAACAATGACATAAAACTTCTTGAAAGTTGTATGGACAGACTTAAGGACTCCAATCCGGATGCTGTTATTGTAAGTGATTTCGGTGTAATAAATCTAGTTAAAAAATACATGCCTGAAACTCCTATCCACATTAGTACGCAAACAAATACATTAAACTATGAAAGCGTAAAATTCTGGAGGGATTTTGGCGCAAGCCGTGTAATTTTAGCACGTGAACTTCCTATTGCAGATATTGCAGAAATCAGACATCAGGTGCCTGATATTGAATTGGAAAGCTTTATTCACGGTTCGCAATGTGTTTCTTTTTCCGGAAGATGCTTGTTAAGTGATTACTTTACAAACGGTGAAAGAAAAGCAAATCACGGAAACTGTTCACAGCCTTGCCGCTGGAGTTATAAACTTGTTGAAAGCACAAGACCGGATCAGTATTATGAAATTAATCAGGACGAAAGAGGCTCGCATATTTTAAGCCCGAAAGATTTATGCCTTGTTGAACACTTAAAAGAACTTATAGACGCAGGCGTTGATTCATTAAAAGTTGAAGGCAGAACAAAAAGTTTATACTACGTTTCCGCAGTTTCCAAAACATATAGAAATGCACTTGATGAGTTAAAACAAAATCCTGATGCTGATATGCACAAATATTTTATTGAACTTCAAAAAGTCGGAAACAGAGGCTATACAACAGGCTTTGCTCTCGGTGAAAACAAACCTGACAGCTACAGCTATAATATTTCAAAAGGTTTGGCAGGTGCGGATTTCTTGTTTGAGTTCCATGGAAAAGAAGACGAAAGCTATCTTGTAAAAATTAAAAATAAAGTATACTTAAATGATGAAGTTGAAATTATTACACCATCAGAACAATTTATAACAAAGATTATGGAAATTAAAAACAAAGACGGAGAAAATCAACCGCTCGGCAACACAAATGACGATGTTTATTTAAAATTTGAAAAAGCACCGTCTGATTACAAATATGCATTAGCAAGAACCATCGGAGTTAAAGAATATGTTTCTAAAGCCTGACCATAATTTAAAAAGTATTTATGACATAAACTTTGATGAATTAAAATCAGACGGAGTTAAAGCTATGCTTTTTGACTTAGACAGTACTATAATGGCTTCAAAATCAGGCTGTTATTCTGAAGAAATGACTGAATGGCTTAAACAAGTAAAAGAAAACTTTTTCATAGCTGTTGTTTCAAACAATAAAAATCCTGAATATATTGAAAAAGTTAAAAACATTTCAGACTTTCCGCTTTTATTCAATGCCTGCAAGCCCAAAACAGGACCGGCAAAAGAATTCTTAAAAAAATATGACCTGAATCCTAAAGAATGTGTTTTAGTTGGCGATAGGCCGCTGACCGATATATTATGCGGTAAATTACTGGGCTGCAAAACGATTTTAGTAGACTCTATTACAGCAGATACTGAAACAAAACTTGTAAGATTTGTAAGAAGCCTTGAAAGGTGCTGTATAAGGCGTTAATTTGTAACATTTTTTTTACAATCTGACAATTATAATTATTTACGGATTTTATTAATGCCGAAGGAGCATAAAATGATGCAGGTAACAAACAGAATTGATAATTTATCTTATTTACAAAATAACAGTATAAAAGCAGAGAGAAAGGCTACCCCCCCCCCCCGATTCCGAGTAATAATCGTGAAAAAATAGGATTTGGCACAGGATTATTAGCTTATTTAACCGGAGGTTTGACGTATACAGTACTACAAAAAGCATACAATCAAACTATATATAAAAATATTATTAAACAATTAACTAAAACTGCTAAATCTGAAAAGGGTATTGGAGAAGTTTTAGACAAAACATTAGAAAAATCAGGACTTGCTGCAAAAGGTATTCAAATTGAAGATGTAGCCAATATGTTCGACTTAAAAATCTATACTCCTAATGGCGAAAGATTTTTTAAATCAGTTAACGACCAGATAGGCGAGTTGTTTATTACAGAATTTGAAATGAATCCGGTTACAAAGCCGTTCTTTAAAAAATTATTTAAAAATGGATATTTAAGAGTAAACATACAGAAACAAGTAGGGGGCTTAATAGGGCCGACATTCAAAAATGGCAAGAATGCAATTTTTATGCCTTCCTCCAAAAAAATATTACTGAATACCGAAAAAATAGGTTATGCAGGTTTTCATGAAATTGGTCATGCAATGAACAGACATTTATCAAAAACAGGTAAAATATTACAAAATATGCAAGCAACTAAACTTTTAGCACCTGTATTGCTTATGACCGCATTGCTAACAAACAAGCGCAATGCCGATAATCCGCCTCAAACTAAATGGCAAAAAACCAAAAACTTTATTAAAGAAAATATAGGCAAACTTACAGCACTTTCATGCGTGCCAATGCTTGTTGAAGAAATTATGGCATCAGTAAAAGGTCAAAAACTTGCAAAAAATATATTGCCTAAAGAAATAATGAAAAATGTAACCAAAACCCATATTTTAAGTGCAGCATCATACAGTTCTTTTATGCTTATAACAGGTATCGCAGCATTTGCAGCAAACAAAATCCGTGATAAAATTGCACATAACAAAAAATAAGCTTTGTAATTCTTATTTTTATAGTATAATAAAAATTAATCTAATGTAGATATATATTTAAGGAGAAACCTGATTTGAGCAAACTTGCCCCGATTAATGGATTTGCTGGACATAATATTTCAACGGAAACAACCTCTAATCAAACTTTTGAAAAAAAGGAAAAGAGAAAATATACGGACCCGTTAATGAAGTGGCCTGTAAGAGGTATGGCTTTTACAAATGATATAGGTGCTGCGATTATGGATATAGCACCAAAAGCCGGTACTATGTTCTGGGTTCCTGCCTTAATGTATTTTGGGGCGGACATTTATGATAAATACCGTAATGATAAAGAATCATATAATCCTAACGCAAGACGCGGATTAAAACAAGCAATTTTCCAGACATTTGCAAGTATTATATTTCCAATAGCCGCAGTACATGCCGGACAAAAAGTAATATCCGTAGCTGCCAGAAAAGGAAATACAGGTCTTTCACTGCAAACTCAGGAAGAAATAATCCAGCATCACATTGATTATATGTCTAACAGAAAACTTCGTGAACAGGATTTAAATACATATAAAGAGCAGTATGGAAAAGCTCTTGATAATTATATTGATGAAACTACACGCGCACATAAGACAAAAAATCCGGTAAAATCCTTATTAAATCTTATTTTTGGGCACAGACACCCTGAAGAATTAGGAAAAGACCGCAGAAATAAAGTTCATGAGTATATTAATAAACGTATTGACGATATTTATTCTATAAGAGCAGACCTTCTTGAAGATAAAAAACCTGCAAAAATATCTGATAAACTATTTGCAAAATTTAACGAATTAAAAAATGTATATAAAAAAGACTCTAAATATAAAAATAACTTTGTAGATAATGCAATAAAAGATACATTGAAAAAATTTGAAAATTCAAAAATATTTAAAGTTAAACTTTTAAAAACTCTCGGCGGATTTATTTCTTTAGGTCTACTAATCCAGCCCATAGATAAATTTGTAGAACATATTATTATAGAAAAATGGGTACAGCCTGGTTTAGACAAGTTTAATACCATACAAATCAAAGACTTTAAAGAAAAAACAATGAAAAACAGCTAAATATTTATACTAGACATTTAGCTAAGTTTATTTTAATATATATCTGAAAATAGGTATAAATATGTCTTTTTTGAAATATATATTTTCGATTGACACAAAAAGTTCTAATCGTATCATTGTTTATTTTTTAGGAATTAAGTTCAGACACCTGAAACCTGATGTAAAAAAGTCCGGGCAAAAATTTATTCAACTTGACTGCCCTGTTTCTGAAATACCAAAAGCAACAGGGACATTAAGAAAAATTCAGCTTGCTAACCTAAAAATGCTCCAAATATTTGACAATTTATGCAAAGATAACGGACTGGAATACTGGCTGGATTTCGGAAACCTTTTAGGAGCGGTAAGACACAAAGGTTTTATCCCATGGGATGATGATGTTGATGTAAGTATGGTGCGTGATGATTATGAAAAATTTATAAAACTTTTTAGCAAAGGCATACCGCAATATGAGGATTTATATCTAGAATTTAATAACAATGGCAAAAACAAATGTTTTCTAAAAATTTTGCACAAAAAATTCCCAAATATTGCCGTTGATGTTTTCCCATATGATTTTTATTACAGACAAATTAACGACGAACAAAAATTAGAAATAACAAAAGAAATAAAAAAACTTATTAACAATCGTTTTTATAAACTGCTATACCCGTTTTTTATAAACAATCCTGAGGGCATGCGAAGAAGATTTATAAAACTTAGAGATGAAAAAATTCTTAAACATAATATTCCGGATAAGAGGCTGTCCCCCCCCCTATTTTATGCTATTGACTATCCTCACACCTATAATAATTACTTTTTTGATTATGATAAAATCTTTCCGCTGAAAAAAATAAAATATGAGGATTTGGAATTTTCTAGCCCGAATAACCCTGATTTTATTCTTAAACAAACTTTCGGTGATTATATGCAGTTACCCGAAGACTGCTACCCTCGCCATGCCAATTCTGATGGGTTTAAAGGAGAAACAGCCATAGAATTAGATAAGTTTATAGGTGATATATATGCAAAATAAAAAATTATTAATGGTTTTAGGACCTACAGAAATAGAAGAAGATATCTTAAAATCCGGTGCAGAACCGCAAGTATACATGAGGACCGCAGATTATTCAAATCGTCTGGAGAAAATATTTAAAAATCTTCAATATGTATTCCAGACAAAAAATCCTGTTGTATTTTTTGCATCTTCGGGCACAGGGGCAATGGAAGCGGCTGTTACAAATGTGTTATCAAAAAATGACACTGCATTATATATAAACGGCGGATCTTTCGGTGAAAGATGGGGCAAAATTTGTAAAACTCATGGAGTTAATGCTATAGAAATAAAAGTTAAATTCGGGAAAAGTATAGACCCTGAACTGGTTAGAAAAGAATTAGATAAGAATCACAATATAAAAGCCGTTTTTGCAACTCTCGATGAAACATCTTCCGGAGCACTGACTGATGTTAAGGCTATTGGAGAAATCGTAAAAGATTATCCAAATACAATATTTGTAGTTGACTGTGTTTCTGCTCTAATTGTTGAGCCTTTACAAACTGATGACTGGCATATTGACATAACAGTATCCAGTTCACAAAAAGCAATGGCAATACCTCCGGGACTTGGGTTTATGTCAATTAGTGAAAAAGCACTTGAATTTGCTAAAACAGCTGACTTGAGAACTTTTTATTTTGACATATTTGACCACATCGCTAACTGGAAACGTAATCAAACACCATTTACGCCGGCAGTGAGTCTGTTAAATCAGCTTGAAAAAAGACTTGAAAAAATTGCTTCAGAGGGGCTTGAAAATTATAGAAACAGATATTATAAGCTTACAGAATTAATAAGAAAAGGGTTAGTTGAGCTGGGATTTGAAATACTGGCTGCACATCCGGCAAACTGCGTCACAGGAATATTAACAGAAAAATATGATGCGTCTGAAATAGTTAGAATAATGCGTGAAAAACACAATATAGAGATAGCACCCTCAGGCGGTGATTTAAAAACAAAATTATTCAGGGTAGGGAATTTTGGGAACATAACAAAAAAAGATATTGAGTTATTTTTACACGCAATGAAAGAAACATTAAAGGAGCTGCAAAAATGATTGGAAATAAAACAGTAGTATATACATCAGGCACATTTGACATGCTTCATTTTAATCACCTAAAAATGATTGAATATGCACGGGCACTTGGTGATATATTAATTGTGGGGGTTAATACAGACGAGTTAGTAGCTTCTTACAAATCTCAACCTATTATTCCTTTTGAAGAAAGAATCGCATTAATGAAAGCAATCAAGGGACCGGATATTGTAATTCCACAGCGTTCGTTGGATCACACAGACAAAGTCGACAAATTACACTTTGATATATTTGTAGTAGGTGATGACTGGGCAGGCAAATATGATTACCTGAAAGATCAGGGAGTAACAGTAGTTTATTTTCCTTACGGTGCAGGAGTAAGTTCTTCAAACCTTAAGAAAAAAATATATGAAAATTATCAAAAATTACAGGAAAAAGTAGACAACCATTTGCCTGCTGATATAGAAATCAAAAAATAATATAAAAATGTTTATTTAATATCTTGATTTTTTAATTATTTGATGATAAATTTAAAACAGTGGCACTCTGCCGACGAGAACGATTGAGTATCGTTCGAGGAGAGGCCGGTAGCGCAAAAGCTACCGCAAGCAATATTAAAACTTAATAATCAGTTGCTCCAACAACTATAAAATCTGGGCCTGTGGCGCAGCGGTAGCGCAGAGGACTCATAATCCTTTGGTCGTGGGTTCGAATCCCTCCGGGCCCA